>DKMV01000002.1:641-2283 GCA_002469605.1 Leclercia sp. UBA7405 | reverse complement strand
ATTGTTGGCGCGATCGCCATACTCGCTTTACTGGTACATGGTTTCTGGACCAGCCGTAAAGAGCGCTCTTCTATGTTTCGCGATCGCCCACTGAAGCGCATGAAGTCTCATCGTGACGACGAGATCGACGAAGACGACATGGAATCTGAGGACGAAGGCGTGGGTGAAGTTCGCGTTCACCGTACCCATAGCGCGCCTGGCGCAGGCACAGGGGAGCATGATGCACCTCGCCAGCCTGTTCAGCACCAGTACCAGCCGCCCTATGCTTCCGCCCAGCCGCGTCCGGCTGCGCCCGTGCAGGAGCCGACTCCGGCACCTCACCAGCCTGTACAGCCTCAGCCTGTTCAGCAGCAGCCGGTACAACAGCCGCAGCAGCCCGTTCAGGCGCCGCCGGTTGCCCAGCCGCAGCCTGTTCAACAACCGCAGCAGCCTTTACAGGCGCCGCAACCCGCTCCGCAGCCTGCGCCTGTCGCTGAGCCAGAGCCGGTAGTAGCAGAGCCGGTTGTGGAAAAACCGCAGCGCAAAGAGACGGTGATCGTCATGAACGTCGCGGCCCACCAGGGAACCTGGCTGAACGGCGATATCCTGCTGAACAGCATCCAGCAGGCTGGCTTTAAGTTTGGCGACATGAATATTTTCCATCGTCATCTTAGCCCGGACGGCAGTGGCCCTGTCCTGTTCAGCCTTGCGAACATGGTTAATCCGGGTACCTTTGACCCCGAGATGACCGGCGACTTCACCACCCCGGGCGTAACCATCTTTATGCAGGTGCCCTCTTACGGTGACGAAGTGCAGAACTTTAAGCTGATGCTGCAGTCCGCGCAGCATATTGCCGATGAAGTTGGCGGCATGGTGCTTGACGATCAGCGTCGCATGATGACGCCGCAGAAGCTGCGTGAATATCAGGACCGCATCCGCGAAGTTAAGGAAGCCAACGCCTGAAGTTAGCGTTTGTTTCATCCCCCTATCAACCCCCGCCTGTCGGGGGTTTTTATCATTGATGGTGCGACATGGACTCTATCGAACAACAACTCACTGAACTGCGAACCACGCTTCGCCATCATGAATACCTTTATCACGTGATGGACGCCCCCGAGATCCCGGATGCGGAATACGATCGCCTGCTGCGTGAACTGCGCGCGCTTGAGGCGCAGCATCCGGAGTTAATTACCCCGGATTCGCCCACCCAGCGGGTAGGCGCCACGCCGCTCTCTGCGTTCAGCCAGGTACGTCACGAAGTGCCGATGCTGTCGCTGGACAACGTCTTCGATGAAGGGAGCTTTCTGGCGTTCAATAAGCGCGTGCAGGACCGATTAAAGAGCGTGGACGCGCTTACATGGTGCTGTGAACTCAAGCTGGATGGTCTGGCCGTCAGTTTACTCTATGAGAACGGCGTGCTGGTCCGGGCGGCCACCCGCGGCGATGGCACGACCGGGGAAGATATCACCACTAACGTGCGCACCATCCGCGCCATTCCCCTGAAGCTGCACGGCGACAACATTCCCGCCCGGCTCGAAGTGCGGGGCGAAGTGTTTCTCCCGCAGGCGGGATTTGAAAAGATTAACGAAGAAGCGCGTCGCACCGGCGGAAAGGTCTTTGCCAACCCGCGTAACGCGGCGGCAGGCTCGCTGCGCCAGCTCGA
>DKMV01000002.1:0-474 GCA_002469605.1 Leclercia sp. UBA7405 | reverse complement strand
AGGCTCGCTGCGCCAGCTCGATCCGCGCATTACGGCGAAGCGACCGCTTACTTTCTTCTGTTACGGCGTGGGTATCCTTGAAGGCGGCGAGCTGCCGGACACCCATTTAGGCCGCCTGTTGCAGTTTAAGGCCTGGGGTCTGCCGGTAAGCGATCGCGTGCAGCTGTGCGACACGCCTGAGGCGGTGCTGGCGTTTTACCACAAGGTAGAAGAAGACCGTCCGGCGTTGGGTTTTGATATCGACGGCGTGGTCATCAAGGTTAACTCTTTGGCATTACAGGAACAGCTGGGCTTTGTCGCCCGTGCGCCGCGCTGGGCCGTCGCCTTTAAATTCCCCGCTCAGGAGCAGATGACCTTTGTGCGGGACGTTGAGTTCCAGGTCGGGCGCACCGGAGCTATTACCCCCGTGGCGCGCCTGGAGCCGGTGCAGGTGGCGGGCGTGCTGGTCAGCAATGCGACCCTGCATAATGCCGA
>DKMV01000164.1:5464-6083 GCA_002469605.1 Leclercia sp. UBA7405 | reverse complement strand
GCAGATGCAGCCGTTGGTCAGGGTTTTGATCTGGGTGGCGCGGTCGCCAATCAGCTGGTCGTCTACCGACACTTCGCCGAATTCGTTTTCGATAACGGCAATTTTAAAGCCGTGCTGTTCATTGAGGATGTGGCGCAGCAGGGTGGTTTTGCCCGCGCCGAGAAAGCCGGTGAGCAGGGTTACGGCAATCGGTGTCATGGTCTCTCCTTTAACAGCAGCGTACGCCGCCTTCGCCACTTCCGCCGTAGCGCGCTTGCTGGCGCTCGCGGAAAAATTCGCTGTAGGTCATGTACGGCTTATCCGGATGGTTGGTCTTCATATGGTCAACATAGTTGTCATAGTCCGGGATGCCAATCAGCATTTTCGCCGCCTGACCGAGGTATTTTTTTGCTTCGCCTAAGTTACCAAACATTGAGGGTTCCTGATAAGAAAAAGCCCGGCTTTGAGATAGCCGGGCGCTGTTTCCCCTCACCCCGGCCCTCTCCCCAAAGGGGCGAGGGAGAAAAGCCCGCTCGGTGCAGTCCCCTCTCCCCTGTGGGGAGAGGGTTAGGGTGAGGGGAGAGGTGTAGATTAATGGTGTGAAGAGGTCTTCACGCCGCCTTCCGGCACCGGCACGTAC
>DKMV01000164.1:3398-5283 GCA_002469605.1 Leclercia sp. UBA7405 | reverse complement strand
TTCCGGCACCGGCACGTACGGGGTCTCTTTGTCCGTACGAACGTCGGAGTTACGCACCTTCATCCAGGTTTTAATCCCGTAGAAAATGATGCTGTAAACCACGACCAGGAACAGAATGCTCAGACCGGCGTTGGTGCAGTTGTTCATCACGATATGGTTCATGTTGGCAATCTGCTGTGCAGTGAGCTCACCGCCGCCGGCAGCAATCTTCTCTTTGTACTGGTTAGCCATAAAGAAGAAGCCTTCCAGCTGCGGGTTGGTGCTGAACAGCTTCAGCCCCAGCGCCCAGGTGGTGCAGAGCAGCAGCCACAGAGCCGGTACCACGGTCACCCAGATATATTTGGTGCGCTTCATCTTCACCAGCACCACGGTGCCCAGCACCAGGGCCACGGCAGCCAGCATCTGGTTAGAGATACCGAACAGCGGCCACAGGCTCTTGACGCCGCCCAGCGGATCGACCACGCCCTGATAGAGCAGGTAGCCCCAGAGGCCAACGCAGCCCGCGGTACCCAGCACGCCCGCCACCAGAGAATCGGTTTTCTTCAGGAAGGGGACGAAGTTGCCCAGCAGATCCTGGAGCATAAAGCGGCCCGCACGGGTACCGGCGTCCAGCGCGGTGAGGATAAACAGCGCTTCGAACAGAATACCGAAGTGGTACCAGAAGCCCATATCCGCCCACGGCAGCACTTTGTGGAACACATGGGCGATACCTACCGCCAGCGTCGGTGCGCCACCTGCACGGTTCAGTACCGACGGTTCGCCGATATCCTTCGCGGTCTGCATGATCTGCTCAGGAGAGATCACAAAGCCCCAGGAGCTGACGGTCGCCGCCGCGTGGGCGCTGGCCTCTTTCAGCTGCGCCATGATCATCGCGGTGTTTTCACCGCCCATTTCGTGCAGGTTCGGCATGGTGATGCCGAGGCCCGCAGGCGGGGTGTTCATCGCAAAGTAGAGGCCCGGCTCGATGATAGAGGCCGCCACCAGCGCCATGATCGCCACGAAGGACTCCATCAGCATGGCGCCATAGCCGATAAAGCGCGCGTCGGTTTCGTTAGCCATCAGCTTCGGCGTGGTGCCGGAGGCGATAAGCGCGTGGAAGCCAGAGACCGCACCACAGGCGATGGTGATAAACAGGAACGGGAAGAGTGCCCCTTTCCACAGCGGGCCGGTACCGTCGATGTACTGGGTGACCGCCGGCATTTTCAGCTCAGGGTTGATGATCACAATGCCGATCGCCAGCCCGACGATGACGCCGATTTTCAGGAAGGTCGCCAGGTAGTCGCGCGGGGCCAGAATCAGCCACACCGGCAGCAGGGCGGAGATAAAGGCGTAGCCAATCAGCGCGAAGGTGATGGTGGTGTCTTTAAAGGTCAGCGCCGGGCCCCAGTACGGGTCGTGAGCGATGATACCGCCGAAGTAAATGGAGGCCACCAGCAGCACAATACCGATAACCGAGACTTCGCCAACGCGGCCCGGGCGGATAAAGCGCATATAGATGCCCATAAAGAGCGCAATCGGCACCGTCGAGCAGACGGTGAAGACGCCCCACGGGCTCTCTGCCAGGGCTTTCACCACGATCAGGGCCAGCACCGCAAGGATGATAATCATGATCAGGAAGCAGCCGAACAGGGCAATGGTGCCCGGCACGCGGCCCATCTCTTCTTTGATCATCTCACCCAGCGAAGAGCCGTTACGGCGCGAGGAGATAAACAGCACCATAAAGTCCTGCACCGCGCCCGCCAGCACTACGCCGGCCAGCAGCCAGAGGGTACCCGGCAGGTAGCCCATCTGGGCGGCCAGTACCGGCCCTACCAGCGGGCCCGCACCTGCGATGGCGGCGAAGTGGTGACCAAAGAGCACGTAGCGGTTGGTCGGCACGTAGTTC
>DKMV01000164.1:0-3293 GCA_002469605.1 Leclercia sp. UBA7405 | reverse complement strand
AAAGTGGTGACCAAACAGCACGTTACGGTTGGTCGGGACGTAGTTCAGGCCGTCATTGTTAATGACCGCCGGGGTAGCGCGCGTCGGGTCGAGCTTCATGACCTTTTGCGCAATGTAGAGGCTGTAGTAGCGATAAGCCACAAGATAAACGGAGACGGCCGCGACCACGATCCACAGGGCGCTGACATGCTCGCCCCGGCGCAGTGCGACTACCGCCAGACAGAAAGCGCCGAGGATCCCGAGGAGCGCCCAGGGCACGTGCTTAAGTAGTTTTTTGGTATCCATAATAAGACCTGGTTTTTAAGCTGAAAAAGGGTCAGGGTTTGCTGTAGATAGATTGAGTAATGCTGCGGCGATCATGCCAGAGCATCGCGCGCGTGGAGGCGGGGATTTGGCCGAGTGGTTATATGGCGTGCTGAACGGTCACAAAGAGGGGCGAGCGGTTGCGGCTCGCCCCGGCACGAAAACATATTGTGATGGGTATCACGCGAGACGGGATCAATCCAGCGTTTCCAGTACCCGGCAGGCGATCTGGTTGAGGGCGATAAACTCGCTCCAGCTGTACTGCTGCTGATAGTTCAGCACAAACTGTTTTTCTACCTGGCAAATCAGCGGGCGGGTTTCATAGATGCTGCACAGCTTTGTGTCGACGCCGTAGTGGCGGCAAATGCCGTCACCACGGTCGAGAAACCGGGTCTCATCGGCCCGGTTAACGTGGCGGCAGCAGGCTCCGCACTGATTGCAGGGAAACGCCGGCGTCAGGCTCATAAGGATTTCAGCCAGTCGTTGACCGATGCCAGGTTTCCCGCCTCGAAGGGCAGATCGATATTGCGGCGCTCGATCTCCTGGCGCAGCATGAACTCCCGCTCCAGCTCGCTGTTAACCAGGCTGAGGTGGTGGGCGAAAAACGCCAGCTCTTGCGCATTCATCGAAAACTCAAGGGCGGCCAGCTCCTTGAGATAGCGATCCAGCTCAACATTCACCTTCTCGTAATAGGCCACGCCCTTCTGGAACTTATCCTGGAAGCGGTCGAGGAACGCCCAGACGCTTTTCATCACCGCGCTGTGTTCAAGGAAATAGTGCATCACCAGCGTAAGCAGGCCGGTTGCCAGCGCACTGCAAAATGCCGCCAGCTCCGGGCCGAAGGGGAAAGCGAAAAGGGTCGTCAGTTGCTCGTTGATAATGACCCCGGCGGTGACCGCAACGCCGGCGGCAATGATTTTGCTGACCGCCTTCATCAGCTCGCCCGGCGCCAGGTTTTGCGGGTTGAATATCATCAGCTTCAGCGCCTGCACCAGGTTGTTCCACATCTCGCGGATCAGCCTCACCGCCATTTTCTGGGTGGTGAAGACGATATTCATCAGGGTGGTGGTCACAGTGGAGAGCACGCCGCCAATAGCGCCATCTTTAAAGGCGATAAGGAATTCGCTGAACCGGCCGCGGATGCGCTCCCACACGGCGCGAAGCGCCTCGCCAAGATCGCCGCAAAAGTCGCCGGCCTGGAAGTTGTGGCGATGGCGCTGGTAAATGGTCGGAACACGTTCGCGAAATTCGAACCACACCTCCGCCAGCACCAGGCCGAGCATCTGGCGGGTGCCCATTTTAAAGCCGTTAGCCAGCGAGGCCTGCGAAATATTAAGCGCAAACTTGCTGCTGGTGTAGTAGGTCTGGTTGATGGTGGCGTTGTAGCGCGCGCGGGCTTTCTCGTCTGCCTCACGCATCTTATCAAAGTCGGCGCTGGCTTTATTCTCCAGCTTTTTCAGGCGCTTTTGCTCCTGCTCCGTCAGTGAGGGTTTGCTTTTCAGCCCGGCGATCTCCTGGGTGGTCGCCTGGTACTCCTCCTGCAACACCTTAATAAAATCGCTCATCGGTTTGGCTTTTTTGGCCTTATTAAGCGATTCGTTGGTGAAGGTCAGGTTGCTGGCGTCGTTTGCCAGCTCGGCGCCGTCCAACTCTGCCAGAATGCGTCCGGCGTCGTGGTGGATTTCATTGGCGGCAATAATGTGGTCGAGGTTGGTCACCCCGTCGGCGGCAAAGGTCGCTCCGGTGTAGCTGTCCGTTAAGTTTCCCGCCTGGCGCTGTTTTTTGCCCTCGCGGTTGGTGCTGATGTAGTTTTCATGGCGATGGTAATGGTGCGAGTCGTAGGCTTCCCGCTGTTCGTAGCGCTGGCGTTCCGCTTCGGTGCCATAGATGTTTTGCCGGGCGTTGTGGATGGTATTTACATCGCCGCCGGTTTTGTCCTCGAAGAGTAAAAAATCGAGCCCGAACGAGGTGGTGAGGCTTTTCACGACCGTGGCGTGCAGCTCTGCGCCCCAGTCGAAGGTGGTTGTGCTCATGATGACGCTTCCTGAATCAGTAAGCCGGGCCGGAGCCCGGCAGCAAGGTTAGGCTTTCGCTAAAAACTGGAGGTATTCCTGGTCTGATTTTTTCAGAGCGCCGTCCAGCGCCTGTTTGTTCAGCACATTGATCCCGTTTTCGTCCACTTCCAGCTCGATAACGCCTTCGGCATTAATCACCGCCTCGTTCTGCGCGTTGGTGACCGGTTTGAACAGCGGGGTGGTGATGACGTCGGTCATAATGGCGGCAAGCATGTAGCCGTTCTGGATCGCGCGCAGCACCGCTTCCGGTTCGTTGATCTCTTTCTGGCCCGCGGCGATCTTTTGATCGGTCGCTTTCAGGAGGTCGAAATAGCGTGCGAAGCTCTCGTGCATGCGGACCAGCGCGTGATAAATGTTATCGACGTAGTGGTTAACGTTGGCGAGGTGGGCTTCGGCCCGATCCATCTGCTCGATGGCCTTACGCACTTTACGCGCCATCTCCTGCGCGTTTTCCAGCGCTTTTTCGGCATGGTTGTTATAGGCCCAGCCCATAATGGCGATTAGCGGCGCGACCACCGCACCGCCCAGCACCATGGCACCGCCAGCCATCCCCCAGCCGCCCGCCGCCAGCGATCCGCCGCCGATAGCGGCCATGGTGGCGTTATAGGCGGCAGCGCCGGAGAGGGCGGCAATAGGCGTACCGGTAGAGGCCGCCGCAAACGCCATCACGCCGCTGTAGACGGCAAAGCCCGCCGCGGCGCCGGAAGTACCTGCGCCAATCACGGTGCCCAAAAATTCCGTTGCCGAAATAGAGAGTTTTTCAATCTGGTTCAGACGATGCTGGGGCACCTGGACGTTCAGATCCGTTTGCCCCTCTTTGGCCATTTTTTCTAACAGCTTTTTGGCGATGGTGTTGAACTCTTTAAATTCGGTGCCAATTTGCAGCTCTTTCTCACCCAGGCGTTCGAGCTTTTG
>DKMV01000177.1 GCA_002469605.1 Leclercia sp. UBA7405 | reverse complement strand
ATCGATATCCTGAAGCTGTTCCAGGAAGATCCGCAGACCGAAGCGATCGTCATGATCGGTGAAATCGGCGGCAGCGCTGAAGAAGAAGCCGCGGCCTATATCAAAGATCACGTGACCAAGCCGGTTGTAGGCTACATCGCGGGCGTTACCGCGCCGAAAGGCAAGCGAATGGGCCACGCAGGCGCCATCATCGCGGGCGGTAAAGGCACGGCGGATGAGAAGTTCGCAGCTCTGGAAGCCGCCGGTGTGAAAACCGTGCGCAGCCTGGCGGATATCGGCGAAGCGCTGAAATCCATCATTAAGTAAATCCTCTCTGCTCCCCGTGCGGGGAGCTTTGACATAATAAGTGTCCGTTTCGACATGGTTGGCCATCGTAAGATGGCCTTTTTTTTTGCCTGGAACCAGTGGGGGAGGGCGGTGTAAAAGTGCGCACCTGAACGCTATGTGCAACAGTGCGATCTTTGATTTAACTAAGTGGTAACAATTAAGTGTTAATTTAAAGGGCGTTAAAAGTAAATTAATTGTGATGTTATTTCTGCTGTTAAAACCGGTAGCCGCGGTTTTAAAGTTTTCACCTCAGGTGGCGCGGCGCTTATATAAACCCGGGCAGAGTTCTCAGGTTAATTAACGTGAAAATTATTTATCATCATGCGATTTATTTATAACTAATAAGCCTGTATTTATACATATCGTTAACATGGTCTTTACTGATGTCACCGTCAGGATACACAGTTAACAATTCGCACCAATCATGATTTAAATCAATATTTAATAGCTAGAAAAGGGCGTCAAAAGGCGCTAAATTGTCCCCGATCAAAATGGTCCCAAAGCAGTATATTGGCGGTATATTGATCGCCGTCGTAAAACGTAAAACTGTTTCAATAAAAACCTGTTTATTGTAAGGGTTTTGCGGCGTAATATATTTGTAGGATCAATTTCAGTATTTAAATAACCTGTCTGTCACCTTTCATCATGGCTTTTTCCTCCGGCGAAGAAGGCATTAAGAAGAAAGGATGCTGATAACTTTTGTATTGGGGCATGCGGGTGAGTCCTTTCTAACGGGACTTACTCCCGGAGTCTTCATGCGATGAGCAAGGAGTCATGATGTTAGATATAGTCGAACTGTCGCGCTTACAGTTTGCCTTGACCGCGATGTACCACTTCCTGTTTGTGCCACTGACGCTCGGTATGGCGTTCCTGCTGGCCATTATGGAAACGGTGTACGTCCTTTCTGGCAAACAGATTTATAAAGATATGACCAAGTTCTGGGGCAAGTTGTTCGGTATCAACTTTGCGCTGGGCGTGGCAACCGGTCTGACCATGGAGTTCCAGTTCGGGACTAACTGGTCTTACTACTCTCACTATGTCGGCGATATCTTCGGTGCGCCGCTGGCCATTGAAGGCCTGATGGCCTTCTTCCTGGAATCCACCTTTGTCGGTCTCTTCTTCTTTGGCTGGGATCGTCTGGGTAAAGTCCAGCATATGGCGGTGACCTGGCTGGTGGCCCTGGGCTCTAACCTGTCCGCGCTCTGGATCCTGGTAGCGAACGGCTGGATGCAGAACCCGATCGCCTCTGACTTCAACTTTGAAACCATGCGCATGGAGATGGTCAGCTTCTCTGAGCTGGTGCTGAACCCGGTGGCACAGGTTAAATTCGTCCACACCGTCGCCTCTGGCTATGTCTGCGGCGCCATGTTTGTGATGGGCATTAGCGCATACTACCTGCTGCGCGGCCGCGACTTCGCCTTTGCCAAACGCTCCTTCGCGATTGCCGCGAGCTTTGGTATGGCCGCTATCCTCTCCGTTATTGTTCTGGGTGATGAATCCGGTTACGAAATGGGCGACGTGCAGAAAACCAAACTGGCCGCTATTGAAGCCGAATGGGAAACCCAGCCAGCACCGGCTGCCTTTACCCTGTTCGGTATTCCGGACCAGGATGCGCAGGAAAACCGCTTCGCCATTCAGATCCCTTACGCGCTTGGCATTATTGCCACCCGCTCCGTGGACACGCCGGTTATCGGCCTGAAAGATCTGATGGTGCAGCATGAAGAGCGTATCCGTAACGGGATGAAAGCCTACTCCCTGCTGGAGCAGCTGCGTGCAGGCTCTACCGATCAGGCGGTACGCGATCAGTTTAACGACGTGAAGAAAGACCTGGGTTACGGTCTGCTGCTGAAACGCTATACCCCGAACGTCTCCGACGCGACGGAAGCGCAGATCCAGATGGCAACCAAAGACTCGATTCCACGCGTTGCGCCGCTCTACTTCGCCTTCCGCATTATGGTAGGTAGCGGCATTATTATGCTGCTGATTATTGGCGCCTCCTTCTGGTCCGTTATCCGCAACCGCATCGGTCAGCGTAAATGGCTGCTGCGCGCGGCGCTGTATGGCATGCCGCTGCCGTGGATCGCCATTGAATCCGGCTGGTTTGTCGCAGAGTATGGCCGTCAGCCGTGGGCTATCGGTGAGGTACTGCCTACCGCAGTGGCGAACTCGTCACTCACCGCTGGCGACCTTATCTTCTCAATGTTGCTGATTTGCGGTCTGTATACCCTGTTCCTGGTGGCTGAACTGTTCCTGATGTTCAAGTTTGCTCGCCTCGGCCCAAGCAGCCTGAAAACCGGTCGCTACCACTACGAGCAGTCCACCGTGGCTACTCAGCCGGCACGCTAAGACAGGAGTCGTCAAATGATCGATTATGAAGTATTGCGTTTTATCTGGTGGCTGCTGGTTGGCATTCTGCTGATCGGTTTTGCGGTCACCGACGGTTTCGACATGGGGGTGGGCATGCTCACCCGCTTCCTCGGTCGTAATGATACCGAGCGTCGAATTATGATTAACTCTATCGCCCCGCACTGGGACGGTAACCAGGTGTGGCTGATCACCGCAGGCGGCGCGCTCTTTGCTGCCTGGCCGATGGTCTACGCGGCGGCCTTCTCCGGCTTCTACGTGGCGATGATCCTGGTGCTGGCG
>DKMV01000239.1 GCA_002469605.1 Leclercia sp. UBA7405 | reverse complement strand
CCCGAACAGCTCGAAAGCCAGGGGATTAACGTCTACGCAACCCTCCCTCGTTCCGAGTGGCTGAGTGCCAAAACGCGTGCTGGCGGCATCAATTTCTGGCGCAACTACAACCGGCATAAAACGGAAGATGTCCCCTATCTGCCCTTTGACCGACCGATGGATATTTTTGTGGAGGCCATTCGTGGGCTACGTACCAGCCTGCACTTTGCCATGATGGACGCCGACAATAATATTCTGATGTTCAGCGGCCCGGCGCAAAACTGCGGTAAAACCCTGGTTAGTACTACTTTGGCGGCCCTGGTGGCGCAGGTCGAAAACCGTGTGCTCCTTATCGATGCGGATATGCGCAAAGGGTACGTGCATAACATCTTCGGGCTGGAAAACGATCGCGGGCTCTCTAACCTGCTGTCCGGGCAGATTGCGTTCCACGAGGCGGTACAGTCTTACCGTAACGGCAATTTCGATGTGGTGACCTGCGGGCAGTATCCGCCTAACCCTTCGGAACTGCTGATGCACGCGCGTTTTAAAGAGTTTATGAACTGGGCCAGCGAAAATTACGACATGGTGATTATCGATACTCCGCCTATCCTGGCGGTGACCGATGCCGCGCTGGTGGGTTGTGTAGCGGGCTCCACCCTGCTGGTTGCACGCCATAACGTGACCAGCGTGAAAGAGGTGATGCTTAGCGCCCGACGTCTGCAACAGATGGGTGCCAGCATCAAAGGAGCCATTATCAACGATGTGGTGAAATCGATGGTGAACAACTACAAAACGGGTTACGGCGGCTATGCCTATGCCGCATCGCAAAGCCAGAAATCCCGTTCCTCGCGCACCTGACCTGATACCGCTGCCCCTGCTGAGGGGCAGCGGCCTTTTCTTTACCCCCGAACTTCTTTACAGCAATCTGATTGCCAAATGTATAAAGCCCGTTAAGATAACCGACCTGAATACAGGGGTGATGATGATTAAACGGCAGCGGAAAGCGATTCTTCTGGTAGTGCTGGCATGTCTGGTGGTGTTAGTTTGCTCCGCCCAGCGCATGGCGAGCCTGCACGCGCTCACGCTCCAGCCCACGGTCGCGTCGCAGCAATCAGATGCAGAAGCCCCCGTAACCCCTTGCGAGCTTAGCGCCAAATCCCTGCTGGCCGCGCCGCCTATTATGTTTGAAGGGGCGCTGTTTGCCCTGGCACTGCTGATGGTGGTGCTCGCCGCTCAACCGGTACGGCGTCAGCGGCGCTGGCCTCCCCGCGTTATCTCCCCGCCCCGACTCCGGGTACATTTGCGATTGTGCGTCTTCCGTGAGTGATTAACCGCCTGCTTTTTACAGGTTAATTAATCACTTACGGAGAAAATCTATGTTTACTGTTTTCAGGCAGCTTCTGCTCTGCCTGGCATTACTGTGGCTGCCCGCAGGCTGGGCCGCCGACAGCGGCTGGCTGCGCGCCGCCGATAACGATCACGCCAGCGTGCGCCTGCGCGGGCAGGCTGCAACAGGTGCAGAAACCCATCTGTTGCTGGACGTCGCCCTGGAAAAGGGGTGGAAAACCTACTGGCGATCGCCCGGAGAGGGCGGGATCGCCCCCTCTGTTGTCTGGCACACGCCGGTGGCGATGCAGTGGCACTGGCCCACGCCCCGTCGCTTTGAGGTGGCGGGAATTACCACCCAGGGGTATCAGGGCAATATCACCTTCCCGCTGGTGCTGACGGGCAACCTTCCCGCCAGGCTCTCTGGCGTGCTCACGCTCTCGACCTGTAGCGACGTCTGTATCCTGACCGACTACCCCTTCTCGCTGGATATGAATTCGCCGGCCGACAGCGCTTTTGCCTACGACTTCACCAGAGCGATGGGCACCGTGCCGCGCGCCGACGGGCTAACCTCAGCGCTAACGGCGGCCGCTGCCCCGGGTAAACTAACCGTCACCGCCACCCGTGAGGCCGGATGGCAGAAACCGGCGCTCTTTCTGGATTACCCGGAGGAGGCGAATTTTGCCCGCCCGGTGATAAAGGTGAATGGCAATACCCTTACCGCCACTGTACCGGTGACCGACGGCTGGGGCGAAGGGGCGCCCAATCTGCGCGGCCAGCCGCTGTCGCTGGTGCTGGCGGATGCCGGTCTTGCCCAGCAGAGCCAGATCGTTATCGATGAGGCATCTGCCGCTGCGCTCTCCCTGTGGACGTTGCTAGGAATGGCGGTTCTGGGCGGGTTTATTCTCAACCTGATGCCCTGCGTGCTGCCGGTGCTGGCCATGAAGCTCGGTTCGGTGCTGCAGGTGGAAGGGCTGGCACGCCGGCGCGTGCGCGGGCAGTTTCTTGCCTCGGTGGCGGGGATCCTGACGTCGTTTCTCGCACTGGCGCTGATGATGACCCTGCTGCGCATCAGCAATCAGGCGCTGGGCTGGGGGATCCAGTTCCAGAACCCGTGGTTTATCGCCGTGATGGCGCTGGTAATGGTGCTTTTCAGCGCCAGCCTGCTGGGGCTGTATGAGTTCCGCCTGCCGTCGGGGCTCAATACCCTGCTGGCGACGCGCGGCGGCAATGGCCTTGCCGGCCATTTTTGTCAGGGGGCCTTTGCCACCCTGCTTGCCACACCCTGTACCGCGCCCTTCATGGGGGCCGCCGTGTCGGCGGCGCTGGTGGCGCCGCTACCCCAGCTGTGGGGTATTTTCCTCGCCATGGGGATCGGCATGAGTCTGCCGTGGCTGGCTATCGCCGCCTGGCCGGGACTGGCGCAGCGCCTGCCGCGTCCCGGACGCTGGATGAACATTGTCCGCCTGCTGCTGGGGCTGATGCTGCTGGGGTCGGCGTTGTGGCTCTTCTCGCTGCTGGCGCTCCATATCGGCAGGGCGGCCTGGGCAGTGGCGATGGGTGCTGGCTTACTGCTGTTGCTGGCCGTACTGCGGCGCTATACCAGGCCCGTCGCCCTCGGCGCCGCCGGGCTGGCGCTGCTTGCCGCGTTCGGTTACTGGCAGCTCTTCGCGAAAACCGGTGGGCTGGTGCAGGATCGCATTCCCTGGCAGCCGCTGAGCGAGCAGGCCATCGCCGGGGCGCTGGCCGCGAACAAACGGGTCTTTGTTGATGTCACCGCCGACTGGTGCGTGACCTGTAAAGCCAATAAATACAACGTGCTGCTGCGGGATGACGTCCAGCAGGCGCTGAGCGCGCCGGACGTCGTAGCGCTGCGCGGGGACTGGAGCCGTCCGTCCGACAGCATCACGCAGTTCCTCACTCGCCGCCAGAGCGCGGCCGTGCCCTTTAATCAGGTTTATGGTCCGGCGCTACCGCAGGGGAAAATATTGCCTGCGCTGTTAAGCCGTGAAGATGTGCTGAGCGCCCTGCGCGCCGCCAAAGGAGATCGTTAATGCGTTACTGGATGCTATTTTTACTCTTCTGTTTTTCTACCCTGAGCATGGCAGAGCAGCAGCCCGACCCGAATCAGCAGCTGATGGAGCTGATCTTCAACGATCCCAACAGTCCGCGCACGGGCGCAGCAAAGCCTCGTCTGACCATCGTTAGCTTCACGGATTACAACTGCCCCTGGTGCAAGAAATTCGATCCTATGCTGGAGAAAGTCGTCCGGGAAAATCCGGACGTGCAGTTGATTGTGAAGCTGCTGCCGTTTCGCGGAGAAAGCTCAATAGCCTCGGCCAGAGTGGCGCTGACCGCCTGGCGCACCCGGCCAGAAAGCTTCTGGGCCTTGCACCAGCGGCTGATGAGCAAAAAAGGCAACCACGACGCGGCCTCCATTCTGGCCGCGCAGCAAAAAACCGCTACGGCCGATATCAAGCCCGACGGGCAGAGCCAGGAGAGCGTACAGATGAACCTGATTCTGTCGCAGGTGCTGAATATTCAGGGCACACCCGCCACCATCATCGGGGATGAAATGGTCGCCGGCGCCATTTCGCAGGCGGATCTGGAGGCGCTGGTGAAAGCCCAGCTGGCGAAAGCCGATGCGCGGTAAATGGCGCCGCTGGCTGCGGGAAATCCTCCTGATGCTGCTTATTGCCATCGTTATTGGGTGGGGCGTCGACCGGTTGCGTAAGCCGGAGCTGCCGGCCAGCTTCTCCGCCGCGCCCGTTCAGACCCTCGACGGTGAACAGCTAAGCATTGCCGCGCTTAGCGCAGAGCGTCCGCTTTTGATCTACGTCTGGGCAACCTGGTGTGCCATCTGCCGCTACACCACACCGGCGGTGGAGAAACTCACGCAGGAGGGCGGGAACGTGCTCAGCGTGGCGCTGCGTTCGGGCGATGATGCCCGGCTTGCGGGGTGGATGGCGAAAAAGGGGCTTAGCATGGCGACGGTCAACGATCCGCGCGGGGTACTGGCGCAAGAGTGGCAGGTGAGCGTGACGCCAACGCTGGTATTTGTTTCAAAAGGAGAGGTAACGGGAACAACGACCGGCTGGAGCAGCTACTGGGGGATGAAACTTCGTCTGTGGTGGGCGGGGATGTAAAAAAAGCCCGGCAGGTGATGCCTGCCGGGCCTGATATTACTTCGCCAGAATCTCGTGCGCCGTGCGCTCAACCAGCGACAGCAGGACTTTAACATCCTCCAGGGTCACGGTTGGGTTCAGCAGCGTCAGCTTCAGGCAGGTCACGCCGTTGTGCTCGGTGACGCCGACGTTCGCACGTCCGGACTCCAGCAGCGCATCGCCAATCTTCTGGTTCAGCAGCGCAACCGCCGCATCGTCCATTGCCGCCTGCGGGCGGAAGCGGAACAGCACGCTCGCCAGCTGCGGCTTCATCACCAGCTCCAGCGCATCGTGGCTTTCGATCCAGGCCGCAACGTCCTGCGCCATGGTCACACCGTGATCGATGATTTCCGCATACTTCTTCAGACCCAGCGCTTCCAGGCTCATCCACAGCTTCAGGGCGTCGAAGCGACGGGTGGTCTGCAGCGATTTGGAGACCAGGTTCGGTACGCCTTGCTCTTCGTCAAACTCAGAGTTCAGGTACGCCGCCTGATAACGCATCAGCTCATAGTGACGCGCCTCTTTCAGCAGGAACGCGCCGCAGCTGATGGTCTGGAAGTACTGCTTGTGGAAGTCCAGCGTCACGGAATCAACCAGCTCAATGCCGTCGAGATAGTCACGATGTTTTTCCGACAGCAGCAGGGCGCCGCCCCATGCCGCATCCACGTGAACCCAGATCTGCTGCTCTTTCGCCAGTTCGGCGATCGCGCGCAGCGGGTCAATGGCGCCTGCATCGGTGGTGCCGGCGGTGGCAACAATCGCCATCACCTGCTCGCCGTTGGCTTTGCAGCGGGCCAGCTTCGCCTGCAGATCGTTAAGATCCATGCGGGCGCACTCGTCGGTCTGCACCTGGATAACGGACTGGTAGCCGAGTCCCATCAGCGCCATGTTCTTCTGCACGGAGAAGTGGGCGCTGTCGGAGCAGAGCACGCGGATCTTACGGATATCGCCCGTCAGCCCGTCCTGCTGGACAGAGTGACCCTGGCGGGCGAAGAAGGCATCGCGCGCCAGCATCAGGCCCATCAGGTTGCTCTGGGTGCCGCCGCTCGTGAAGACGCCCGCGTCGCCGGCCTGGTAACCCACCTGCGTACGCAGCCATTCGATCAGTTTCATCTCGATAATGGTGGCGGACGGGCTCTGGTCCCAGGAGTCCATGCTCTGGTTGGTGGCGTTGATCATGATCTCCGCCGCCTGGCTTACCACCAGG
Source organism: Leclercia sp. UBA7405 (assembly GCA_002469605.1). GTDB lineage: Bacteria > Pseudomonadota > Gammaproteobacteria > Enterobacterales > Enterobacteriaceae > Enterobacter. The sequence goes on along the minus strand of DKMV01000239.1, from coordinate 1,173 downwards.
CTCGGGCAGTGCAGGTGCGCCACGCACTGCGGATGATGTACCGCCAGGCTGTCTTTCAGGAAGAACTCGACCGCGCGCTCGATGGCGGCCTGGTTGCCCAGGCCGGTCGGGTTGAAGTCCAGCGCGATACGCTCACGCAGTTCTGCGACGGTTTTACCCTGATACATCTCAGGCTGCTTCAGCCACTCGACGACCGCTTTGCTGCTCTGCTCAATCACCTGCTGGTAGGCTTCGATGCTCTGCGCCGAACCCGCGAGGATCGGATTTAATTCAGACATTTTAATCCCGCTCCACTTAAACCGGCTGAACGTCAGCGGCCAGCAGTGCCTGCTCGAACTTGTCGGGGAACACTTCCAGCTCCTGATTGGTAATCAGCAGGGAAGGCAGCAGACGCAGCACGCAGCCGTGACGACCACCGCGCTCAAGGATCAGACCAGATTCGAAGCATTTCTTCTGCAGCAGCGCAGAGAGGTCGCCATCTGCCGGATAGCAGCCCAGCTGATCTTTGGCTTCGTTCGGCTTAACGATCTCAATACCGATCATCANNGCTCGGGCAGTGCAGGTGCGCAACGCACTGAGGATGATGCACGGCCAGGCTGTCCTTCAGGAAGTACTCAACGGCACGCGCGATGGCGGTTTCGTTGCCCAGCCCCTGCGGGCTGAAATCCAGCTGGATACGGTCGCGCAGTTCGGCGACCGTTCTGCCTTTGTACATTTCCGGCTGCTGCAGCCACTGCATTACCGCTTCGGTGCTCTGCGAAATCGCCTGCTGATAGGCTTCAATGCTCTGCGCCGAGGACGACAAAATCGGGTTTACATCTGACATCTTATCTCTCGTCTTCGGTTAAGCCGGGCGAACGCCCGCAGCAAGCAGCGCCTGCTCGAATTTATCCAGGAATACGTTCAGCTCTTGATCGCTGATCAGCAGGGAAGGCAGCAGACGCACAACGTTGCCGTTACGACCGCCACGCTCCAGAATCAGACCGTTTTCAAAGCATTTTTTCTGGATCAGGGCAGAGAGTTCGCCGTCGCCCGGGAAGCAGCCCAGCTGATCGGCAGCTTCGTCTGGCTTAACGATCTCAATTCCGATCATCATGCCCAGACCGCGTACGTGGCCGATAACCGGGTAGCGTTTCTGCAGCTCAACCAGTTTCGCTTTCAGCCATTCGCCCT
>DKMV01000094.1:17592-17884 GCA_002469605.1 Leclercia sp. UBA7405 | reverse complement strand
CAGCAGGCTGATGCCGCGTGTGCCCACCAGATCGCGCACCGTCACGCCAAAAGGCACGTGGCGGGCGTTCACCAGCAGCCCTGCGGCTGCGGCGGCCAGCGGGTTGCCGCCGCTGGCAACGATGCCGATAAACATAAACTCCGACGCGCCCGCCAGCACCGAAATAGAGAGTAAAAAGGGCACCCAGATCGGGAAGCCATAGGCCATGGCCAGCGAGCCGTAGGACATCCCCACAACGCCCACCGCCAGGCAAACCAGCAGAATCGCTTTGATCGTGTCGCCTTTCAGGCAA
>DKMV01000094.1:15272-17539 GCA_002469605.1 Leclercia sp. UBA7405 | reverse complement strand
ATCGTGTCGCCTTTCAGGCAAGAGAGGTAGTGCTTCATACAATTTAGCCATATCGAACGTGTATCCATTATAATGAACGCATCAAAATCGATTATCAAGATGAACGATTCGTTCGTTATAAAGAACAAGAGGCCGTTTTATGACGCAGCCAATTAGCGTAATCGCCAAAAGCCTGGTGCGGGAGCGTATGCGTACCGGGCTTTCGCTGGCGGAGATCGCCCGCCGCGCCGGGATCGCTAAATCCACTCTTTCCCAGCTGGAGTCCGGCAACGGCAACCCCAGCCTGGAGACGCTCTGGTCGCTCTGCGTGGCGCTGGATATTCCTTTCGCGCGATTACTGGAGCCGCAGCAACCCACTACCCAGCTGATCCGCCGTGGCGAAGGGACAAAAGTGATAGCCGGGCAGGCCAATTATGAGGCCATTCTCCTGGCCGCCTGCCCGCCGGGCGCCCGGCGCGATGTCTATCTGCTGCTCACCCAGCCGGGAGCCGATCGTATTTCCCAGCCGCATCCGCCGGGATCGGTTGAACACATTATCGTTACTCAGGGAAGAGCGCTGGTGGGTCTGCTGGAGGCAGCGGAAGAGCTGGGGCCGGGGGATTACATCTGCTATCCCGCCGACCAGCCGCATATCTTTAAGGCGCTGGAGCCGGATACGCACGCCCTGCTGGTGGCGGAACAAAACTAATATTTATCCCGGCCTCTGTTGAAGAGGCCGGGGCACTATCATGCTAAATAAAACACCTCTTTCAGCTCCGCGCTCACCGGGCTGTTGTCCGGGTTGGCGGGCATTACGTCCCGCATATATTTCCACCAGCGCTGGCACACCTCGGTGTTCGCCACCGCGTTCCAGCGCTCCTCCGACTCTATCTCGACGGTGGCAAACAGCAGATTGCGGCTTTTATCGAGATAGATGGCGTAGTGGTGTGCGCCGTGATCTTTCAGCACTTTTTCCAGATCGGGCCAGATGGGATTGTGGCGGCGCTCATACTCGTCATGGGCGTCGGGGTTTACCTGCATCACAAAGGCTTTGCGGATCATAATGCCTCCAGATAGAGCTCGCGCACTTCGTCGCGGCTGGCGCTGCGCGGGTTGCAGGGGGCGCACGGGTCGGCAAGGGCTTTATCCAGCCAGCCTTCGATATCCGCTTTTGTTACGCCAAGCTGGCTGAAGCCGGACGGGATCCCCACCCGGGCACTCAGGTCGCGGATGGCCTGAATCGCCGCCATGCTCGCCGCTTCATCGCTCATGCCGCGCGTATCCACCCCCATCGCCTGGGCCACGCGGGCAAAGCGGGCCACGGCGTTCGGGCGGTTAAAGTTTTCGATTACCGGCAGCAGGATGGCGTTGCACACCCCGTGCGGCAGGTTGTGGGTGGCGCCCGGCTGATGGGCCAGAGCGTGCACCAGGCCAAGACCTGCGCTGTTAAAGGCCATCCCGGCCAGATACTGCCCGAAGGCCATCTGTTCGCGCGCCTCGAGGTTATGACCATCGTCCACCGCTTTGGGCAGCCAGAGATTAATCAGGCGAATGGCCTCCAGCGCGTTGGCGTCGGTCAGCGGATGGGCACCCACCGAAACGTAAGCTTCTATGGCATGGGTCAGAGCATCCATCCCGGTTGCGGCGGTGACGGAGGCCGGAATATCAAGCATCACGCTGGCGTCATCCACGGCGATATCCGGGATGATGTTCGGGTCGATGATCACCTCTTTTACCTGGCGGGCGGAGTCGATAATCACCGCGTTGCTGGTCATCTCCGCCGCGGTACCGGCGGTGGTATTGATGGCCACCAGCGGCACGCCGGCGTTTTTCACCTTGCCGACACCGGAGTAGGCGGTAGAGGGGCCGGGGTTGGCGGTGAGGATCTTAATCGCCTTGGCGGTATCGATGGGGCTGCCACCGCCAAAGGCGATCAGATAGTCGCATTTTGCCCCCTGGTAGGCGGTAAAGCCTTTCTGCACCAGCGCTTCGGTGGGGTTCGGGAACACCTCGTCGAACAGATGGTATGACATCTGGTGCGCGTCCAGGGCGGTAAAGAGGCTGTCGAGCAGGCCCAGCTTCACCAGCTGGCCGTCGGTGACAATCAGGGCTTTTCCCCACTGCTTGCCCGCTACCAGGCTGACCATATCGCCGATTGCGCCCGCGCCGTGCAGGCTGATTTTGGGAAGCGCCAACATAAAGCTCATGATAATTCTCCTTAATGATGATTTTGGGTAATCCTTTTCCCCCCCCCCCCACCCCCCCCCCCCCAGGGGGGGGGGGGGGGG
>DKMV01000094.1:242-15048 GCA_002469605.1 Leclercia sp. UBA7405 | reverse complement strand
CCCTCTCCCCTCTGGGGAGAGGGCCGGGGTGAGGGGAGAAATAGCTAGCCCCGCCGTCGCTGCATCACGCGGCGGGTAATAATCGGCAGTGAAATCACCACAATCAACATCGCGCCGATAATCACCGACATCACAATGCCGGGCACGTTGAGCAGGCTCAGGCCAAAGGTCACCAGCCCCATCAGGAAGGCGGCGATAATCACCCCTACCATGCTGCCGGAGCCGCCGAGAATATTGACGCCGCCGAGCACCGCCATGGTGACCACCGCCAGCTCCCAGCCCATCGCAATGGTCGGACGGGTACTGCCAAGACGTGAGGTGAGCAGCACTGAGGCGAGCCCGGCCATTAGCCCCACCAGCGCAAACAGCATCAGGTTGTGGCGTTTGACGTTAATGCCGGAATACCAGGCCCCGGTTGGGTTATTGCCGATGGCGTAAGTGCGGCGGCCGAAGTTGGTGCGGTGCAGCACAAAGGCAAACACCGCGGCCAGCACGATAAAGAGCGCGAACTCAAACGACAGGGCGCCCCAGACGTAGCCCTGTCCGAACCAGGCGAAGCTCTCCGGGTAGTCGTTGAGCGCCCGATCGCCGAGCAGAATGTAGGTGATGCCGCGATAGAGGCTCATGGTGCCGATGGTGATGACGATGGACGACAGGTTAAAGCGCGTTACCAGCAGGCCGTTGAACAGCCCGCACAGCAGCCCGACCCCCAGCCCGACGCAGACCAGCAGGGGCGTATCCATCCCCGCCGCCGCGCAAAAGCCCATTACCGTGGAGCTCAGCGCGATGGTGGAGGCCACCGACAGGTCGATCTCCCGGGCGATAATCAGCATCGCCATCGGCAGCACGATGATCGCTTTCTCGGTGAAGTTAAAGGTGGCGTCAGAGAGGTTCCAGATATTCAGGAAGTAGGGCGAGGCGAGGGCATTCACCACAAATACCGCCAGGGTAACCGCCAGCAAAAAACCTTCCCAGCACAGCAGCCTGCGGAAGATCCCTGCCGGTGAGGCGGTCTGCTTCATCTCTTCAGTGGTCATTATTTTGCTCATGGTTTCACCGCCAGTTTCTGACGCGCCAGCGCCGCATCGCGCAGAATCAACCGCCCTTTGCGTTTATTGCCGCGCTCGTTGAGCACAACCGCAATCACAATTACCGTGCCGGAGATAGCCATCTGCCAGAACGGCGACACGCCAATTACCGGCAGGGCGTTGTTGATCACCCCGAGGAACAGGGCGCCAAACAGGCAGCCGAGCACGCGCCCGGTGCCGCCCATGGTGCTGATGCCGCCGATAACGCAGGCGGCCACCACCTGCAGCTCAAAGCCGTTGGCCACGTCCACGTAGGCCACGGCGAAGCGTGAAATCCACAGATAGCCGCAGAACCCGGCAAGCAGCCCGGAGAGGCAGAAGCTGACAAACTGCATTTTTCCGGCGTTGATCCCGGTGTAGTACGCCGCCGTGGCGTTGCCGCCCGCGGTATAGAGCGCGCGTCCGGTGCGGCTGTAGCGCAGGAAATAGCCCACCAGCAGCAGCGCGGCGATGGCGCACCAGCTCAGCACCGGTAGCCCCAGCACCGCCGCGCGCGGCAGGGCGAGGAAGTCGGCGCCCATCTGGTTGGCGTTCACCCAGCCGCCGCCGGAGAGCAGAAAAATAATGCCGCGGTAGATGCTCATGGTGCCGAGCGTCACCACAATCGCCGGAATGCCGAGCTTCCACACCAGCAGCCCGTTGATGATGCCCATCAGCAGGCCCAGCGCGGTCGCCAGGATCAGCAGCGCCCAGACGGGAACCGCCGGATAATGGAAGTTAATCAGCGCCACGATCATCCCGGTGAGCGCCAGGTTGGCCGCCATCGACAGGTCGATGCCTTTGGTTAACAGCACCATCATCTGGCCGAGGGCGAGAATAATCAGGATGGAGGTGTCATTGAATATCTCCACCAGGTTGCCCGGGGCGATAAACGACGGCACGCGGCTGCCGATGGCGAGGATCATCAAAACGATCACCGCCCCCAGCAGCGCTTCCCGGTGTTTAAGCAGTTGCCTGAACATTATGCGGCCTCCTGTCTGGCACCGCTGGCGGCGCTGACGATAGTCTCTGCCGTGGCGTCGCCTGCCTGGTATTCCGCCACCATCAGCCCTTCGTGCATCACGATAATTCTGTCCGCCATGCCCATCACCTCCGGCAGTTCAGAGGAGACCATAATCACCGCCAGCCCCTGGCCGACCAGCTCGGACATAAACTGATGAACCGCCGCTTTTGAGCCAATATCGATTCCTTTTGTCGGCTCATCGAGGATGATCACCTCAGGATGGGTCGCCAGCCATTTGCCGATCACCACCTTTTGCTGGTTGCCGCCGGAGAGGGTCTCCACCGCCTGCTTCCAGCTGAAGGCCTTCACCTGCAGACGGCTGGCGTACTCCTCCGCCAGCCGCCACTCCCGCTCGTCGTGCAGCACGCCGTTGGGGTTGAGCCGGCCGAGCTGCGGCAGGCTGATGTTCTGAGCAATGGAGAGCTCAATGATCGCCCCCTGCTTCTGGCGCTCTTCCGGTACGCAGACGATGCCCGCCCGGATGGCATCCGACGGCTGGCGGAAGTGCATGTCTTTACCCTGCAGCAGGATCTCGCCCGAGGAGGGGCGGGTCACGCCACAGAGCGCCTGCATCAGCTCGGTACGTCCGGCTCCCACCAGCCCGTAAAAGCCGAGGATTTCCCCTTTGTGCAGGGTGAAAGAGATGTTGGCGAACTCCGTCGGGTGGCAGAGCGATTTCACCTCCAGCACCTTGTCGCCCTTTTCGCAGGCCACTTTCGGGAAGGTCTGGGTAATGGCGCGCCCCACCATCATCGCCACCATCTTCTCCTCGGTGATGTCGTTGATGGCACCGGCGCCGACAAACACCCCGTCGCGCAGAATGGTGTAGTGGTCTGCCAGCTCAAAAATCTCGTCGAACTTGTGCGAGATAAACAAAATCGCTTTGCCCTCATGCTTCAGGCGCTCAACGATTTGATAAAACTCGAGGATTTCGTGCTGGGACAGGGCAGCGGTGGGTTCGTCGAGAATAACCACCTGGGCCTCAAAGGAGAGCGCGCGGGCGATTGCCACCATGTGCCGCTGGGCGATGCTCAGGGTTTTGAGGGTGGCGCGTGGGTCAATCTGCACCTCCAGGCGGGTGAGGATCTCCTGCGCCCGGCGATGCATCTGCGGCCAGTCGAGCTTTTTGAAAATGCCCTTGTAGAGGTACTGGCCGACAAAAATATTCTCGGTGACCGACAGCTCATCAAAGAGCACGGTCTCCTGGTGAATGGCGGTGATCCCCACCTTGTGCGCCGACTCCGGCGTGGGCAGCGAAATGGGAATCGCCTTGTAAAGGATCTCCCCCTCGTCAGGCTGGTAGATGCCGGTCATCACTTTGACCAGCGTCGATTTGCCCGCGCCGTTTTCGCCGATTAGGGCGGTGACTTTGCCGGGCCAGAGTTCAAGCTGCACGTTTTCCAGGGCGCGCACGCCGGGGAACAGCTTGGTGATGTTTTTGAGTTGCAGCAGTGGCGTCATGATAGCTCTCCAGGTAATTCACAACCCCTCACCCCAACCCCTCTCCCCAAAGGGGCGAGGGGCTCGACCGTTGCCTACCCCCCTCCGGTGATGGAGTCAGGTTGAGTGCTCGATCGGTTCCCTCTCCCCTTTGGGGAGAGGGTTAGGGTGAGGGGTGACGTTTTCAGAAGATCTTCGAGAACTTATCAATATTGCTGGCATCGTAGACAAAAGGCTCCGCCATTGCGCCGCTGCCGTCCGCATCCAGCTTCACTTTGCCCAGTTTGCCCATGCTGGCTTCGTCTTTGGTTGCCGTGCCTTTGACCAGGTCATCCGCCAGGTAAGTCGCGGCATAGCCGAGGTCAATCGGGTTCCAGATGGCGAAGCTCTTGCTGGCGCCGGATTTCACCGCGCCCGCCATCTCGGACGGCAACCCTAAGCCGGTGACATACACCTTGCCGATTTTGCCCTGATCCTTCACCGCCTGGGCGGCGGCCACGATCCCCACCGACGACGGGGAGACGATCACCTTCAGATCCGGGTAAGTCTTCAACAGGCCCACCGCTTCGCGGTAGCTCTTATCCGACAGATCATCGCCATAGGCGACGGTCACCAGATTGACGGAGGGGTACTTCGGCAGCACCTTTTTCATCTCGGCAATCCAGGTATTCTGGTTGGTGGAGGTTGGGGTGGCACTCAGCACCGCCACTTCGCCTTTTTCGACGTTCAGGGCTTTCAGCGCCTCGGCCGCCAGCTTGACGTTGGTTTCGCCGATCAGCGCGTTATTGGAGGGATTCAGGTGGATCTGGCGCCCGGCCTTCGCCACGCCGGAATCCCAGGAGACCACCTTGATACCGCGCTGCATCGCTTTTTTCAGCACCGGCACCAGCGCGTCGGGATCGTTGGCGGAGATGGCGATCGCATCCACCCCCTGGGCGATCAGGCCGTTCAGCACTTCGATCTGCGCTTCGGCGGTGGTGGTTGTGGGGCCGGTATAAATCACTTTTACATCACCCAACTCTTTGGCGGCCTCCTGCGCGCCCACGTTCGCGGCTTCGAAGAACCCATTTCCTAATGACTTCGCCACCAGGGCGATTTTGACTTCAGCTAAGGCGGAACCGGACAACGCCAGGGCGGCAACGGTGAGGATCAAGCTTGTCTTTATTTTCATTGCTTTTACTCCACGAGAGTGAGTTGTGTAGGGTTTGCAGGTGTTTTTTCGCCCCGTCTCAGTGAGCGGGGCGCGATGTTCTTATGGGTACAAATCTAACGCCGACTGCATGGGGGTAACGTCAAAACGTCTGCCCAGCGCAATTAGCTCTTCCCGGGTGATGGTCTGCTTCATGCCACCCATGGAGTAGACCTTCACCAGCACTTCAGCCGACTTCTCGGCGGTGTCGATCAGGCCAAAGGTTTCATCCAGCGTCGGGCCGCTGCCAAATACGCCGTGGAACGGCCACAGCACCAGGGCGTGCTTCTGCATCTCCTGCGCGGTGACCTGGCCGATCTCGTCGGTGCCCGGCACCATCCACGGCAGAATGCCCACGCCGTCCGGGAACACCACCAGACACTCGGTGCTCCCTTCCCACAGCTGGCGGGTGATAACGTCGGTGCTGTTCTCCAGAACAAAGGTCAGGGCGATCAGGTTGGTGGCGTGGCAGTGCATGATCACCCGGTCTTTGCCGCCGGTCGCTTTAATGCGCTCGCAGTGGGAGAGGAAGTGCGCCGGCAGCTCGGAGGTGGGTACCGCTTCGTTCGTCAGCCCCCAAAGAATGTGGTATCCCGCGCCGTCGCTGTCCACTTTTACCACCCCTAAGTTGGCGGTGGGGTCGAGCTGGACGTTGCGGAAGAACTTGCCGGAACCGGTAACGATAAAAGGCGTGTTGGCCAGTAGCGGCATCGGCTGGCTCAGCGCGATATAGCGCGGCTGCGGATGGAAGTCGGCCTCAAAGGGGGCGAGATCCGCGTCGTCGAGACGCAGCGTCAGGTTGCCGCCGTTGCGCTCATCCCAGCCTTTCAGCCAGGCGTCGGAGGTGGCTTTAATCATGCCCTGGACGAACCAGGATTCGGTGATGGTCTGCATAGTCTGTTCTTTCCTGTTATCGCGGTGAGAGTTACCCCTCACCCCGGCCCTCTCCCCATAGGGGAGAGGGGGTAAAAGTTCCCTCTCCCCTATGGGAAGAGGGTTAGGGTGAGGGGCAATTACCCGCGCTTACTTAACACGTCCTGCTCATAGGTCCGCACGTTATCCAGCCACTGGCTGCCCGCCGGAGCGTCGTTGCGCTGGCAGTACATCTCCCAGACGGCCTGCCACGGCAGGGATTTTTGCTCTTCCAGCAGCGCCAGGCGGGCGGTGTAATCCCCGCTCTCCTCCAGCTGCTTCAGCATGTCGGTCGGCTCCAGCAGGGCGCGCAGCAGCGCTTTTTTCATGTTGCGGGTGCCGATAACCCAGGCCGCGATGCGGTTGATAGAGGCGTCGAAGAAGTCGAGGCCGATATGCACCCGGTCAAAGAGATCGTGGCGAATAATCTCGCTGGCAATCGCCTGGGTTTCGTCATCCAGCAGCACCACATGGTCGCTGTCCCAGCGCACCGGGCGGCTGACGTGCAGCAGCAGGCGCGGTACAAAGAGCATGGCGGCGGAGATCTTGTCGGAGATCACCTCGGTGGGGTGGAAGTGGCCCGCATCCAGGCAGAGCGCGGTCTGGCGGCTGGTGGCGTAACCCATATAGAACTCGTTAGAACCGACGGTGTAGCTCTCGGCACCAATGCCGAACAGCTTGCTCTCCACGGCGTCGATATGGTGCGCCGGGTTCAGCTTTTCGCTCATTGCTTCATCCAGCGCCGCCAGCAGGCGCTGGCGCGGAGCGAGGCGGTCGACGGTGATATCTTTCATGCCGTCCGGGATCCAGATATTCATTACCGACGCCGTGCCCAGCTGCTCGCCAAAGTACGCCGAGACGCGGCGGCAGGCCTGCACGTGCTCGATCCAGAACTGGCGGATCTCGTCGTTAGCATGGGCGAGGGTAAAGCCGTCGGCGCTGAGCGGGTGCGAGAAGCAGGAGGGGTTAAAATCCAGCCCCAGCCGGTTGGCTTTGGCCCACTCGACCCAGTTCTTAAAGTGTTCCGGTTTGATTTTATTGCGCGCTACCGGCTCGTCCGCTTCGTGATAAATGGCATGCAGATTCAGGCGCAGCGGGCCCGGGATCAGGCTCAGGGCCAGCTCCAGATCCGCCCGCAGTTCGGCGGCGTTACGCGCTTTGCCCGGATAGTTACCGGTTGCCTGGATACCACCCGTCAGCGCCCCGCCCGGGTTCTCGAAGCCGGCGACGTCATCGCCCTGCCAGCAGTGCATGGAGACCGGCAGACGATCGAGCTGGCGCAGCGCCTCGTCGACATCCACGCCGACGGCGGCGAAACGCTGTTTAGCCAGATCCCAGGCTTGTTCTAGTTGAGTGGTCATGCGCAAAGCTCCTTTGTCTGTCGATTTTGCTGAAACCGCGCCCGGTAGAGGGCAATTTCATGAAAAGGGTTGGGGGTAAAGGTGGTGAGACTGTCGTTGTGGGTGACCAGCGCGCGGAAATCATCAACGCTCTCCAGCTCGTCCAGGGTCATCAGCTGGACGCCAATATTGCCCAGGGTCGAGGCCTCAACCGGCCCGGCTAACACAGGTATGCCGCAGGCGTCGGCGCAGAGCTGGTTCAACAGCTGGTTCTGGCAGCCGCCGCCCACAATATGCAGCTGGCTAAAGGGCTTACCGCGCAGCGCCGCCAGTTCGTTCAGCACATCGGCGTAAAGCAGGGCGAGGCTATCAAAGATGCAGCGCGCCAGCTCCGCCGGGCTCCAGGGCACCGGCTGATTGCTCTCCCGGCAGGCGGCCTGGATTTCGCTGCTCATGTGCGCCGGGTTGATAAAACGATCGTCGTTCGGATTGATCAGGAAACTGCAGGCCGCCAGCTTTTCGGTCTCGGCGATTAAGGCCGGCAGGTCGCTGACGTTCTGCTCTTTCAGCACCCGCTGGAGCAGCCACAGCCCCATGATATTTTTCAGCACCCGGTAGCGGCCCTCGGCGCCGCCCTCGTTGGTGATGTTTGCCGCCTGGGCCTGTTCGCTGGTGTAGGGCGTTTTGCTCTCAAAGCCCATCAGCGACCAGGTACCGGACGAGAGATAAGCCGCGTCCGGGCCTGCCAGCGGTGCGGCGATCACCGCGCTGGCGGTGTCATGGCTGGCGACGGCCACCACCGGAATGGCGTTGCCCTGCGGGCAGGTCCAGTGGCCAATCACATTGCCCGGATGGGTTGGCGTGCCGAACCAGCCGGCATCGGCCCCGGTCCAGCCAAGCAGGCGCTCATCCCAGCTATCGGAACTGATGTTTACCATCTGGGTGGTGGTGGCGTTGGTGTATTCCCAGTTCATCTGCCCGGTGAGGCGGTAGCTGAAGTAGTCCGGGATCATCAGGGCGTGGGCAACCCGCGCCGCCTGCTCTGGCTGCTGTTCCGTGAAGGCGCGCAGCTGATAGAGGGTGTTGAAGGGTAAAAACTGGATGCCGCTGCGGCCGTAAATTTCCGCTTTACCCAGCCCGGCAATGGCGCGGACCATCACCCCGTCGGTGCGGCTATCGCGATACGACACCGGCAGGCCGACGCGCTCGCCGTTACGGTCCAGCAGCACATAGTCCACCCCCCAGGTATCAATGCCGATGCTGTCGATATAAATACCGTCATCGCACACTTTGCGCAGGCCGGTGCGGATCTCCGCCTCCAGGCTATCAATATCCCAGACGTCAAAACCCGCCTGCTTTTGCAGGCAGTTAACAAAGCGGTGCATTTCACGTAGCGAAAGGGTGCGCAGGTCGCTGTCATAAGTAGCCAGCATTACGCGGCCGCTGGATGCGCCTAAATCGACAGCCACACAATGGCGAAAAGTCATGGTCGGGTCCTTCTTTCAGTCATTGGCGATGAGTGTAAGAAAGGGAAGAAAAGGAGACCTTCTCGCCACTGACAGGCTCTAATCGGGGCTGGCAAGAAAGCAAAGATGAACGTGAGAGAGTTCACAGTTTCCAGTTATGGCGCGGTTTTCAGGCAATGTGACCCTTACCGCATTTCCGGATCTTTCCGCCTGTTTCTTAAAAAACGGACAGCTTTTGCGTGGTTTGCTGCTGAAAATTTAAGGTGAGCCCGAAGCGCCTTAATTACTATTTTGAGAACATTTCTCATCAGGGGACCGTTATGACCGTACTACACAGCGTGGATTTTTTTCCTTCATGCGGTTCGCCTGTCGCGATTGAGCCGCGGCTCCCTCAGGCCGCCTTTCCTGAACATCATCATGATTTCCATGAAATTGTGATTGTTGAACACGGTACGGGCATTCATGTTTTTAACGGCCAGCCCTATACCATCAGCGGCGGGACGGTGTGCTTCGTGCGCGATCACGACCGGCATCTGTATGAACATACCGACAACCTGTGCCTGACCAACGTGCTCTACCGCTCTCCGGATGCGTTCCAGTTCATCTCCGGGCTGAATCAGCTGTTGCCCCAGGAGAAGGACGGACACTACCCGTCGCACTGGCGGGTCAATCAATCCACCCTGCAGCAGGTGCGGCAGCTGGTCAGCCAGATGGAACAGAGCGAAGAGGGGCAGGAGACGCACGCCATTGCGTCGCGCGAGCTGCTGTTTATGCAGCTGCTGGTGCTGTTGCGCCGTAGCAGCCTGGTGGAGGGGCTGGAGAACAATAACGCGCGGCTAAGCCAGCTGATGGCGTGGCTGGAAGACCATTTTGCCGAAGATGTCTGCTGGGAAACGCTGGCGGATGATTTCTCGCTGTCGCTGCGTACCCTGCACCGCCAGCTCAAGCAGCACACCGGCCTGACGCCCCAGCGTTACCTTAACCGCCTGCGCCTGATTAAAGCGCGTCATCTGCTGCGCCATACGGACGAAAGCGTTACCGATATCGCTTATCGCTGTGGTTTCGGCGACAGTAACCACTTTTCGACCCTGTTTCGCCGGGAGTTTAGCTGGTCACCGCGCGACATTCGTCAGGGAAAGGACGCATTGCTTCAGTAACGCGAGGGCAGTCACCGTTTTTTGCCGCAAAAATGCTAATAATGTCAGGTTATTGGCCGTTGAGGTGGTGGTGTGGCTGCTCAGTTAATCCTTCGCAAAGATGATTTTTTTAGCTCCGTCGGGCAGGCCGTCGCGGTGGCCGACCGCTACCCGCAAAACGTCTTTGCCGAGCACACCCACGAGTTTTGCGAGCTGGTGCTGGTCTGGCGGGGTAACGGCCTGCACGTCCTCAACGACCGCCCTTATCGCATTACCCGCGGGGATCTGTTCTACATCCGTGCCGAAGATAAACACTCCTACGCCTCGGTCAACGATCTGGTCTTGCAGAACGTGATTTACTGCCCCGACAGGCTCAGGCTCAATCTCGACTGGGGAGCGACTATCCCCGGTTTTAACGATGCGAGAAGTAGTATCCCGCACTGGCGCTTAAGCAGTAACGGGATGGCCCAGGTACGCCCGGTCATTACCCAGCTTGAGCAGGAGAGCCAGAAGAGCGATCCGCTGGCTAACCAGATGGCCGAGCTGCTCTTCGCGCAGCTGGTGATGACCCTGCAGCGCTACCGCTACGCCATCGATAACCCCTCCGCCTCCGTTCAGGAAGCGCTGCTTGATAAGCTGATTACCACCCTTGCGGGCAGCCTGAACAAAAGCTTTGTGCTGGAAAAATTCTGCGAGCAGGAGCAGTGCAGCGAGCGGGCGCTGCGCCAGCAGTTCCGCACCCAGACCGGGATGACGGTAAACCACTATCTGCGCCAGCTGCGTATCTGCCACGCCCAGTACCTGCTGCAGCACACAGAGCTGATGGTCAGTGAAGTGGCGATGCGCTGCGGCTTTGAGGACAGTAATTACTTTTCAGTGGTGTTTAACCGTGAGGTGGGGATGACGCCGGTGCAGTGGCGTCATCGTAGTCGAAAGGCCGCCTGATCAGTTCGCCATACCGAGGCCGACAATATTAGCGGCAATAATAATCACCACGCAGCCCAGGCTCAGTACGCCCACCGGACGGCGCCCGGCGTTGTTCCACTCCTTCAGGATCAGGCCCACCAGCCCGCCGCACAGCACGTAGAAGCTCATATGCAGCATCCAGCTCATGTAGTCATACTGCGCGGGAATACTGGCGTGGCCCCAGGCATAAAAGAAAAATTGCAGATACCACATTAATCCGCCCAGCGCGGAGAGCAGCACGTTGGTGATGATAAGCGGTTTTGCCAGCGAAAAGTCGGCTTTTACCGACAGGTTTTTTACTTTTGCCAGACGAACAAAGCAGAAGCCCAGGTTAACCAGCGCGCCGCCGCCCATGATCACTACGTAACTGGGGAGGGCAACGTACAGCGGGTCGACGCCCAGCGCGGCCGCGGCCTCGTGCATGGGTTTGGCCGCGTTCATCGCAAAGGACATCCCCGCCGAGAAGATGCCGCACATCACCGCCAGCAGCAGGCCTTTCTTCAGATTAAAGTCCTCCGCCCTGATGCCCATCTTGCGCTCTTTCAGCTGGCCCGCGCGCGTAACGATGCCGACGCCGATCACCGCCACCAGCACGCCCAGCAGCGTCATCCTTCCCCCTTCGGTGTTAATCAGTACGTCGAAGTTACCGTTGAGGATGGGGGTCATCAGGGTGCCGACGATCAGCGTAATACCAATCGCGATGCCGATACCCATCGACATGCCGAGATAGCGCATGGTGAGACCGTAGTTGATGTTGCCAATGCCCCACATGGCGCCGAACAGGAACACCGGCAGCAGAGTGGAGGCGTTAAAGGAGGAGAAATAGCCCCAGAAATCGGGCAGGAGCATGGCGCTGATGGTCCAGGGCAGGATAAGCCATGAAACCGTACCGCCAACGGACCACATGGTCTCCCATGACCAGTGTTTCACCTTTTTAAAGGGGGCATAGAAACAGGCGGCACTGGCTGCGCCTATCAAATGCCAGAAGATACCCATCGTAATCGCATGATTCATTTTTTACGTCCTCATCGTTTTTATAGTCGGTGACTTCCCGCCGACTTGATGAGTGTAAAAATTAGGCGGTTTGGGAACCTTCAGAAGGTTGCCGCACTTTGGTTTTGAATGGCAATCAGCGCGTTAAGCACGTGAGCAGATTCACAATTTAGAGATTAACAGGGATTAAAAATAACCTTACTAAAAGTACGGCATTGATAATCATTTTCAAGATCATTTAATTAACTATAATGAACCAACTGCTTACGCGGCATTTACAGTTGTGCCGCCCGACAATAATGGAGAGGATTATGAGTTATACACTGCCATCCCTGCCGTATGCCTATGACGCACTGGAACCGCATTTCGACAAGCAGACGATGGAAATCCATCACACTAAACACCACCAGACCTACGTGAACAACGCGAATGCAGCGCTGGAAAGCCTGCCAGAATTCGCTAGCCTGCCTGTTGAAGAGCTGATCACCAAACTGGACCAGCTGCCGGCTGACAAAAAAACCGTACTGCGTAACAACGCGGGCGGCCACGCTAACCACAGCCTGTTCTGGAAAGGCCTGAAAACCGGCACTACCCTGCAGGGCGACCTGAAAGCCGCTATCGAGCGCGACTTCGGTTCCGTTGACAATTTCAAAGCTGAGTTTGAAAAAGCTGCCGCTACCCGTTTCGGCTCCGGCTGGGCGTGGCTGGTGCTGAAAGGCGACAAACTGGCTGTTGTCTCTACCGCAAACCAGGACTCCCCGCTGATGGGTGAGGCTATCTCTGGCGCATCCGGCTTCCCGATCCTGGGCCTGGACGTTTGGGAACACGCTTACTACCTGAAGTTCCAGAACCGCCGCCCGGACTACATCAAAGCCTTCTGGGATGTAGTGAACTGGGACGAAGCAGCAGCGCGTTTCGCCGCTAAAAAATAAGGTTGCAAAGCCGCCTGTGAGAAGCGAGTCTGATGACTCGCTTTTTTTGTGTCTAAAGGAGCTGAGATGCACTATCCGGTTAACGTATTTACAGGCAAGATCAGGGATTATGACGGCAGCCGCCCGAGCGCCATCGCCAAATTGCAGGTGGACGGCGAGCTGACGTTGACCGAGCTTGGCCTTGCGGGTGACCAGCAGGCGGAAAAGAAAATTCACGGCGGGCCAGAGCGCGCCCTGTGCCACTATCCCCGGGAATATTACGCGCACTGGGCGCAGGAGTTCCCGGAGCAGGCCGCGCTGTTCGTGGCTCCGGCCTTTGGCGAAAACCTGTCAACCGAGGGGCTGACCGAGGAAAACGTCTTTATCGGCGATATCTTCCGCTGGGGCGAGGCCCTGATTCAGGTCACCCAGCCGCGCTCACCCTGCTTTAAGCTTAACTTCCATTTTGGTATCAGCGATATGTCGGCCCGGCTGCAAAGCGCGGGCAAAACCGGCTGGCTCTATCGGGTGGTGCAGGCGGGGCAGGTGTCGGCAGATGCCCCGCTGGAGCTTGCTTCGCGCCTGAGCGAGGTATCGGTGTACGACGCCTGCGCAATTGCCTGGCATATGCCTTTTGATGACGAGCAGTATCTCCGGCTGTTATCGGCGGCGGGGTTATCAACCAGCTGGACACGAACCATGCAGAAGCGGCGTAGTAGCGGCAAGATTGAGAGCAGTTCGCGGAGATTGTGGGGAAAGTAGGGGGTGTTTTCCCCTCACCCCGGCCCTCTCCCCAAAGGGGAGAGGGGGAAAAGCGGGCGCAGCGTAGTTTTTAACTTACGGGCTGGGGCGACAAGACCGCACATAACCGTCCCCTCTCCCCTCTGGGGAGAGGGTTAGGGTGAGGGGGAATCCTACGAGCGCTTATACAGCGGCAGCCAGATCGTTAACCGCAACCCGCCCAGCGGGCTGTCGTCGGCTTTCACCCAGCCGCGGTGCTGCTGCACGGCGGTTTCAACAATTGCCAGCCCCAGCCCCGTGCCGCCAGACTCGCGATCGCGGGCCTCATCGGTACGGTAAAACGGACGGAAAATCTGCTCGCGATCTTCTGCCGTCACGCCCGGGCCGTCATCGTCAACGTTGATGGTGATCCCGTCTTTATCCACCGAGAACGCCACCTCAATCTTCGTATGCGAGTAGCGCAGCGCGTTACGAACGATATTCTCTAGCGCACTCTCCAGCGCGTTCGGGTTACCGTACAGTGGCCACGGCCCCGGCGGGAAGTTGACGGTAAACGACTTGCCCATCTGTTCGGCTTCAAAGGCGGCGTTATCCAGTACCTCATGCCACAGGTGGTTGGCCTTCACCGTTTCGCTCACCAGCGCATTTTTTTGCTGGTTACGCGACATCACCAGCAGATCGTTGATCATGCTGTCCAGACGGTGCGCTTCGGTTTCTATACGCTCCAGCTCTTTGCTCTCACCGCTGCGGCGGCGCAGCAGGGCGGTGCCAAGCTGCAGACGCGTCAGCGGGGTGCGCAGCTCGTGGGAGATATCAGACAGCAGCCGTTGCTGGGTAGTCATCATTCTTTCCAGCGCCGTTACCATCTGGTTGAAGCTGGCGCCTGCCGCCAGAAACTCCTGCGGTCCGGCCTCCAGCTCCGGATGCTGCCGCAGGTTGCCCTGGGCCACTTCATCCGCGGCGTTTTTCAACTTACGTGCCGGTTTCGCCAGGCTCCACGCCAGCCACAGCAGCAGCGGTGAACTCACCAGCATGGTGACAATCAGCAGCAGAAGCGGGCGGTCGAACAGCAGATTGATAAAATCAGACTGGGAACTGCTTGCCGGGCGAATCAGGTAGAGTTGATAGTTATCCTCCCCGTCACGGACGGAGAAAGGGCCCACCATCTCGACCCGGCCATATTTTTTCTTTTGCGGATGGTCAGCGTTATCCGCCTGACCGATAAAGTTACGAATGATCTGCATTTCGCTGCGTTCTGCACCGATCACACGACCTTCGCTGGTAACCAGCAGCAGACGTTGGCCGGGCGGCGCCCACTTATCAATGGCGCGAAACAGCCTGCGCCACCACATCAAATCATTCGGCGGATCAATAGCCAGCTCGGCTTCTACGTGCTGCTCGATCATGATGCCCTGGCGCTGCTCGCTGTCGAGAAGCTCCGTCATCTGACGCGAGTCAAGCTTAGGCAACATCAAAACCAGCATTAAAACCAGTGCCAGCGTCAGCCAGAAAATGGCAAAGATGCGGGCGGTTAAGCTGCCTATCATGAAGCGGAAACCATCAGATAACCGCGGCCGCGCAGGGTTTTAAACCACGGATGGCCATCTTTACGCTCCGGCAG
>DKMV01000094.1:0-130 GCA_002469605.1 Leclercia sp. UBA7405 | reverse complement strand
GCCATCTTTACGCTCCGGCAGTTTCCGGCGCAGGTTAGAGATGTGCATATCAATGGCGCGGTCGAACGGCGTAAGACGTTTTCCCAGCACTTCCTGGCTCAGATGTTCACGCGATACCACCTGGCCAAGA
>DKMV01000095.1:20641-20824 GCA_002469605.1 Leclercia sp. UBA7405 | reverse complement strand
TGGCGCGAGCTGTGGCAGGATGCGCTGGAAGAGGATGACACCACCCCGGTGCTGACGCATCTGAGCGATGACGACCGCCACCGGGTGGTGGCCCTGATCGCCGATTTCCGCCTTGAACTGAATAAGCGCGCCATCGGCCCACGCGGACGCCAGGTGCTGGACCACCTGATGCCGCACCTGCTC
>DKMV01000095.1:13741-20515 GCA_002469605.1 Leclercia sp. UBA7405 | reverse complement strand
CTGATGCCGCACCTGCTCAGCGAGGTCTGCTCCCGGGCGGATGCGCCGGTGCCCCTCTCGCGCCTGACGCCGCTATTAAGCGGCATTATTACCCGTACCACCTATCTGGAGCTGCTGAGCGAGTTCCCCGGTGCGCTTAAGCATCTGATCACCCTCTGCGCCGCCTCGCCGATGGTGGCCAACAAGCTGGCGCGCTATCCGCTGCTGCTGGATGAACTGCTCGATCCCAACACCCTCTACCAGCCTACGGCGACCGACGCCTATCGCGACGAGCTGCGCCAGTATCTGCTACGCGTGCCGGAAGAGGACGAGGAGCAGCAGCTGGAGGCGCTGCGGCAATTTAAGCAGGCACAGATGCTGCGCGTGGCGGCGGCCGATATCGCCGAAACCCTACCGGTGATGAAAGTGAGCGATCACTTAACCTGGCTGGCGGAGGCGATCATTGACGCGGTGGTGCAGCAGGCGTGGGTGCAGATGATGGCGCGCTACGGCCAGCCAAAACATCTTGCGGATCGCGAAGGGCGCGGCTTCGCGGTGGTGGGCTATGGCAAGCTGGGCGGCTGGGAGTTGGGCTACAGCTCCGATCTGGATCTTATCTTCCTGCACGACTGCCCGGTGGACGTCATGACCGACGGCGAGCGGGAGATCGACGGGCGCCAGTTCTATCTGCGCCTGGCCCAGCGCATTATGCACCTTTTCAGCACCCGCACCTCGTCGGGCATTCTCTACGAGGTGGATGCCCGCCTGCGTCCGTCCGGGGCGGCGGGGATGCTGGTGACCTCGGTCGAATCCTTCGCCGATTATCAGCAGAACGAAGCCTGGACCTGGGAACATCAGGCGCTGGTGCGCGCCCGGGTGGTGTATGGCGATCCGCAGTTAAAAAGCCAGTTCGATACCGTGCGCCGGGAGGTGCTCACCGCCACGCGCGTGGGGGAAACCCTGCAAACCGAAGTGCGGGAGATGCGCGAAAAAATGCGCGCCCATCTTGGCAATAAGCACCGGGATCGCTTCGATATCAAAGCCGATGAGGGCGGGATCACTGACATTGAGTTTATTACCCAGTATCTGGTGCTGCGCCATGCCCACCTGAAGCCGAAGCTGACCCGCTGGTCGGATAACGTGCGCATTCTGGAGCTGCTGGCGCAAAACGGCATCATGGAGGAGGAGGAGGCGCTGGCGTTAACCCGCGCCTACACCACGCTGCGTGACGAGCTGCACCATCGGGCACTGCAGGAGCAGCCCGGCCACGTCGATCTGGCCTGCTTTGCCGCCGAGCGGGATCTGGTGCGGGCCAGCTGGCAGAAGTGGCTGGTGGAACCGTGCGTATCAAATCAAGTGTGATATTATCGCGCGCAAATTGTGAATCTTTCTGGAGTCAGGAATGAAAGTAACACTGCCAGAGTTTGAACGTGCTGGAGTTATGGTTGTTGGTGATGTGATGCTGGATCGCTACTGGTACGGGCCAACCAGCCGCATCTCCCCCGAAGCCCCGGTGCCGGTGGTGAAGGTGGATACCATTGAAGAGCGTCCGGGCGGCGCGGCAAACGTGGCGATGAACATCGCCTCCCTGGGCGCACATTCACGCCTGGTGGGGCTGACCGGCATCGACGATGCGGCGCGGGCCCTGAGCAAAACCCTGGCGGACGTGAACGTCAAATGCGACTTCGTTTCTGTGCCGACCCATCCGACCATCACCAAGCTGCGCGTGCTGTCGCGCAACCAGCAGCTGATCCGCCTCGACTTCGAAGAGGGGTTTGAGGGGGTGGATCCCGAGCCACTGCACGAGCGCATCAATCAGGCGCTGGGCAACATCGGCGCGCTGGTGCTCTCCGACTACGCCAAAGGGGCGCTGGCCAGCGTGCAGCAGATGATCCGGCTGGCGCGCACTGCCGGTGTGCCGGTACTTATCGATCCGAAAGGCACCGATTTTGAGCGCTATCGCGGCGCCACCCTGCTGACGCCAAACCTCTCTGAGTTTGAAGCGGTGGCGGGCAAGTGCAAAACCGAGGAAGAGCTGGTTGAGCGCGGCATGAAAATCATCGCTGATTTCGAGCTCTCCGCGCTGCTGGTGACCCGCTCCGAGCAGGGGATGACCCTGCTGCAGCCGGGCAAAGCGCCGCTGCATATGCCGACTCAGGCGCAGGAAGTCTACGACGTTACCGGCGCCGGCGATACGGTGATTGGCGTGCTGGCGGCGACGCTGGCGGCGGGTAACTCCCTGGAAGAGGCCTGCTATTTTGCCAACGCGGCAGCAGGCGTGGTGGTCGGCAAGCTTGGTACCTCCACGGTTTCGCCCATCGAGCTGGAAAATGCCGTGCGCGGTCGCGCGGAGACCGGTTTTGGCGTGATGACCGAAGCGGAGCTGAAAGAGGCCGTTGCCGCCGCGCGCAAGCGTGGTGAGAAAGTGGTGATGACCAACGGCGTGTTCGACATTCTGCATGCGGGCCACGTCTCCTATCTGGCGAACGCGCGCAAGCTGGGCGATCGCCTGATTGTGGCGGTAAACAGCGATGCCTCGACTAAACGTCTGAAGGGCGAGACCCGTCCGGTGAACCCGCTGGAGCAGCGCATGATTGTGCTGGGGGCGCTGGAGGCGGTGGACTGGGTGGTCTCCTTTGAAGAGGATACCCCGCAGCGCCTGATCGCCGGTATTCTGCCGGACCTGCTGGTAAAAGGCGGCGATTACAAGCCAGAGCAGATTGCCGGTAGCGAAGAGGTGTGGGCCAACGGCGGAGAAGTGATGGTGCTGAACTTCGAAGATGGCTGTTCAACCACCAACATCATTAAGAAGATCCAGAAAGATAATCAATAATTCTGGTGAATAAAAAAACGGGCCTGAAGGCCCGTTTTTTTATTCCTGATCGTCTACCGGCGGGATGGCCGGCGCCGGTTTCACTTCCGCAGGCGTGTTGCGGTTTTCCAGCTCGGTCAGACGCTGTTCCAGCAGGGCAATCTTCTCGCGGGTGCGCAGCAGTACCTGAGTCTGCACGTCAAACTCTTCGCGGCTCACCAGATCGAGACGCATCAGCTGCGATTGCAGCACCTGGCGGATCTTCTTCTCGACATCGTCACCAAAATCACGAATTCCTTTCGGCATGGATTCATGGACCTGACGGGCAATTTGTTCAATCTTTTTCGGGTCAATCATTGTCGTTTCCCTTGAAGTTAAGGTGTTACAGTCCATTGTAGCGCGTAACGGCGAACCATAAACCAGAATTGTGTGAAGCTTATGCGTTGCTGAAGATAATCATTAGCGTTATAGTTATCCCGCTTATTCTCAGGGCGGGGCGAAATTCCCCACCGGCGGTAAATCAGCTTAACGCTGAAAGCCCGCGAGCGCTTCGGGTGCAAACCTGAAGGTCAGCAGATCCGGTGTAATTCCGGGGCCGACGGTTAGAGTCCGGATGGGAGAGAGTAACGATCAAGACGGGCGCGGCCCGCTCACGTTATTTTTTTGCCGCTCTGCGGCGCTCCTAAGACTGCCCTGATTCTGGTAACCATAATTTTAATGAGGTTTTTTTACCATGAATCAGACGCTACTTTCCTCTTTTGGCACCGCTGCTGAACGTGTTGAACAGGCTCTTGCCGCCCTTCGTGAAGGCCGCGGCGTAATGGTGCTTGACGACGAAGATCGTGAAAACGAAGGGGATATGATTTTCCCTGCCGAGACTATGACCGTTGAGCAGATGGCGCTGACCATTCGCCACGGCAGCGGCATCGTCTGTCTGTGTCTCACCGAAGAGCACCGTAAACAGCTCGATCTGCCGATGATGGTAGAGAACAACACCAGCGCCTTTGGTACCGGTTTTACCGTCACTATCGAAGCCGCACATGGCGTAACCACCGGCGTTTCTGCCGCTGACCGTATCACCACCGTGCGCGCGGCCATTGCCGATGATGCAAAACCTTCTGACCTGAACCGCCCAGGCCACGTCTTCCCGCTGCGCGCGCAGCCGGGCGGCGTACTGACCCGCGGCGGCCACACCGAAGCGACCATCGATCTGGTCACCCTGGCAGGCTTTAAGCCCGCAGGCGTGCTCTGTGAACTGACCAACGACGACGGCACCATGGCGCGCGCGCCGGAGTGCATCGACTTTGCTAAGAAGCACAACATGGCGGTGGTCACCATCGAAGATCTGGTGGCGTATCGCCAGGCGCACGAGCGTAAAGCCAGCTAAATAAAAAACGCCGGGTTATCCCGGCGTTTTTTTATCCTATCCCTGCGGTTTGTAGCAGGACCAGGCTCAACCCCATCACCGACATACCGCAGAGCACCCCGTAGCTCGGATTGTTGTTAGGATCGATCTCTTTGGCGAGCGGCATCAGCTCATCTACCGATAGCGCCACCATAATGCCCGCCACCGCTGCCATAATGGCCGCCATCACCACCGGTGAGATTAGGCTGCCGAGAATCAGCCATGCCAGCACGCCGCCCAGAATCTCTGCCATGCCCGAGATCCCGGCCCAGAACACCGCTTTACGCCGGGAGCCGGTTGCCGCATAAACCGGCCCGGCCACCGCCAGACCTTCAGGAATATTGTGCAGGGCCACCGCCAGCGCGATGCCAAAACCCAGCTCCAGATTATTGCTAGCGGTAACGTAGGTGGCGATGCCTTCCGGGAAGTTGTGCAGGCTGATGCCGAGCGTCAGCAGCAGGGCGGTACGCCTGATGTTACCGGGCAGAGGCTGGCTGGCCTTCTGCATTAGATCCTGCGGGTGGGCATGCGGCAGCATCCGGTCCAGCGCAAAATAGCCCAGCAGGCCGACGACAAACATACCGTAGCCCAGCACCGGCGACATGCCCTCGGCGCCTAGCGCGGCGGGCAACATCTCCATTAAAGAGATGAGCAGCATAATACCTGCGGCAAACCCAAGGGAAAACGCCAGCACGCGGTTGGATGGCTTCTGGCCGAGCACGCCGAGGATCGCGCCAATAAAGGTGGCGGCGCCTGCAAGAATGGTCAGAATCAGTGGCGCTGACATTCATCTCTCCTTTTTGATAATGATTATCATTAATATTAAATTCTAATCTGCTGCAAAGCGAGAGGGTATTCCCGGCTTTACAGTTCCCTTACATTCAAATTTCCTGATGATCATCATCATGCTTATCCGGGTTTATCTTAGCGTGATAAAGCGTAGTGTGATGCTATCAAATCGACATCTTATGTAAGGATATCACCATGACTTCTTCTCGTATGCCAGCGCTGTTTTTGGGCCACGGTAGCCCGATGAACGTGCTGGAAGATAATGTTTATACCCGCGCATGGCGTCAGTTGGGTGAAACATTGCCGCGTCCGAAGGCCATCGTGGTGGTATCTGCCCATTGGTACACCCGCGGCACCGGCGTTACCGCCATGGAAACGCCGAAAACCATTCACGACTTTGGCGGCTTTCCGCAGGCGCTGTACGACACCCATTACCCGGCACCGGGCTCGCCCGCGCTGGCCCAAAGGCTGGTTGAGCTGCTGGCCCCGCAGCCGGTGGCGCTGGATAAAGAGGCCTGGGGCTTCGACCACGGCTCCTGGGGCGTGCTCATCAAAATGTATCCGGATGCCGATATCCCGATGGTGCAGCTTAGCATCGACAGCACTAAACCGGCGGCCTGGCACCTGGAGATGGGGCGTAAGCTGGCAGCGCTGCGTGACGAGGGTATTATGCTGATCGCCAGCGGCAATGTGGTACATAACCTGCGCACCGCGCGCTGGCATGGGGAAAGCACGCCTTATCCCTGGGCCAGCGCATTTAATGACTATGTGAAGGCTAACCTTACCTGGCAGGGGCCGGCCGAACAGCATCCGCTGGCTCACTATCTCGAACATGAAGGGGGAGCCCTGTCGAACCCGACGCCGGAACACTTCCTGCCGCTACTCTATGTGCTGGGCGCATGGGATGGCGTTGAGCCGGTCAGCGTGCCGATTGAAGGGATGGAGATGGGAAGCCTGAGTATGTTATCGGTGCTGGTGGGGTAAACAGCCCCCTCCTGCGGGAGGGAGCTGAAGGCATTACTCCACAAAAATATGCGGATAGAAGCGTGACAGATCCTGGGTGATAAGCGCCCGGTCTTCGCGGATGCCAATCCCGGCGGGCTGGTCGTTGATCAGCCAGCTGCCAATCAGCACATAGCTATCGCCAAACTTCGGCAGCTGATAAAACTGCTGGACGATCATTCCCTCTTCACCGTAGGGCCCCTCTACCGCCTCCAGCGTTTTGCCGTTTTCGATAATGGAGACGTTGGCGCCTTCACGGGAGAAGATCGGTTTCACAACGTACTTCTCCATCTGCGGATGGTCATCTTCAGCAAAGTAGGCGGGCAGCAGGTTCGGGTGGTCCGGGAACATCTCCCACAGCATCGGCAGCAGCGCTTTGTTGGAGATAATGCTCTTCCAGGCCGGTTCCAGCCAGCGCACGCCCGCGTCTTCAAGCTTGGTGGAGAACATCTCGCGCAGCATGTACTCCCAGGGGTAGAGCTTGAACAGGTTGCTGATCACCTGATCCTGCAGATCGGTGAACTGCCCTTTTTCGCCAAGACCGATATCTTCCATATAGAGGAATTCGCTGGCGACGCCGGCCTCTGTGGCGCAGTCCTGCATGTACTGCACGGTACCGCGATCTTCAACCGTATCGCGGCAGCAGGCGAAATGCAGCAGGTTGAAACCGTGCTGTTCGCGCAGCTCGCCGAAGCGCTCGATCAGCTTCTCCTGCAGGCTGTTGAACTGATCGCTGCCTTCCGGCAGCTTGCCCGCCTGCTGCTGATCTTCCAGCCAGATCCACTGG
>DKMV01000095.1:6624-13655 GCA_002469605.1 Leclercia sp. UBA7405 | reverse complement strand
TTCCAGCCAGATCCACTGGAAGAACGCCGCTTCGTACAGGGAGGTTGGCGTATCGGCATTGTTCTCGAGCAGCTTAGGCTCGCCGGTGCCATCCCAGGCCAGATCGAGGCGGGAGTAGAGCGAGGGCTGATGGGTCTGCCATGACTGGCGCACAAAACCCCAGGTGTGCTTTGGAATGCGGAATTTAGTCATCAGCGCATCGCTGGCGATGACTTTATCCACCACCTTAAGGCACATCTGGTGCAGTTCGGCGGTCACCTCTTCCAGCTTTTCAACCTGCTCCAGGGTGAGCTTGTAGTAAGCGTCTTCACACCAGTACGGCTCGCCGTACATGGTGTGGAAGTTGAAACCGTATTCGTTCGCCTTTTCGCGCCAGTCCGGGCGCTCAACAATAGTGACTCGTTCCATTATCAGCCGCCCATTGAGCGGCCGGAGGTGCCGGTCGCGCTGCGCTGCATGGTGTTCTGTTTCGCAACAGATTCACCAAAACCGCCGCGGGTAACGGTGCTGGTGGTCGCTGGTTTTGGCGCCATCGCGGTTTTCGGTACGTTCATGGTACGGCCCGGCTGGGCGGCACCATAGCCTTTGCCGCTGGCATCGGTGTATTGACCGTAAGCCGGGCTGGCCGGGTTTTTCGAGCTGAACAGCGGCTGCTGCTGGTAGCCTGCGCCGCCGCCCATCAGGCGGCCCATCATGTAGCCTGCCATCAGCGGCATCCAGAAGCTGCCGCTGGACTGCGCCTGTGCCTGGTTTTCAGGTGCGGTGCCGGCCTGAGCCGGTGTCTGCTGGCACTGGCCTTCACCAAACTCGGCCACGCACTCTTCACGGCTGGCATATTTCGGCGCGGTACGTTCGGCTTCCTTCAAGGCGTTGTTATAAGCGGTGGTACATTCCGCTTTGTTACCGGTAGCGGAGGCACAGTCGTCGGCATTCTGATAGAGCGAGACCGTCTCGTCGTTTTGTTCACAGCCCGCCAGCATAAAGACGGCAGTAACCGCCAGGGCGACAGGCGTAAGATGACGCGCGTTCCAGCTTTTGCGGAACGAAGCGTGATTGATGGATTTTGTCCGTTTCATAATTGTCTTCCAGGACCCAGTGGTAATACGAAGTAAATAACGCTCAGAATAGAGGATGAGTGGTCGAAATTGAAGCGGAGGGGGCGAAACGAGGGGATCTTTACGTTGGCTTACGTTTTTTTGTCGTCTGGGACGATAACTCACCCGGCCTGCAGGTTACAGGCCGGGTGACAGCATCAGTTACGGAACGGGTTCGCGCTGTTGTTGCTGCGGGAAGTAGAGGTGGCGGAGGCAGGCTGCACGGCAGGTGCCGCACCGTTGCCGTTATAGCCGTCTGCGGAGGCGTCCTGCTGCGGGTTTTCCGGCGCTACCACTTCTGGCGTGGTGGAGACAGGTTTACCCAGCGAGCTGTTCAGCATCTGCAGATCCTGTTCGTTCAGGGTACCCAGTGCGGACTTAATGTTCAGCTGGTTGATCAGGTAGTTATAACGCGCGTTAGAGAGCTGCTGCTTGGCGTTATACAGGGTGGTGGTCGCATCCAGCACGTCAACGATGGTACGGGTACCGACAGAGTAACCGGCTTCGGATGCATCCAGAGAGCTCTGGGCAGAGACAACGGCCTGTTTGTAGGCGTTGATGCTGCTGATGGAAGCATTTACGTTGTTGAAGGAGGAGCGTACGTTCTGCACAACGCTGCGGTGCGCGCTTTCAAGCTGCTCGCTGGCGCCAACGAAGTTGTACTGCGCCTGTTTAACCTGTGAGTTAACCATCCCGCCCTGATACAGCGGCAGGGAGAAGTTCAGGCCAACTTTGTTCTGGCCAACATCGCTGTCGTCATACCCCAGACCGTTGGTTCTGGAGCCGCTGTAGCTGGTGTTGGACATAGAGGTAGAAGCGCTCAGGCTCAGGGTCGGCAGATGGCCATCCTGCGCCAGTCGAATCTGCTCGCGGGCAAGATCCTGACTCAGACGGGCCTGCAGCAGCGACAGGTTACGGTTTTCAGCTTCTTTCAGCAGGGCATTCACCGCCTGCGGCTTATCGGTTTTGAAGCTGTCAACGTTCAGTGAGGCCAGTTGCGGATAGTAATTGCCGGTGATCTGGCGCAGTTGTTCAACGGCATTGTCCAGATCGTTACGGGCGGTCACTTCATTCGCCAGCACGCTGTCGTACTGTGAACGGGCGTTTTGCACGTCGGTAATAGCAACCAGGCCTACGTTGAAACGCTGGGTGGTCTGGTCTAACTGACGGTAGATAGCCTGTTTCTGCGCTTCGATGTAGGAGAGCGTATCGATTGCGCTCAGCACTTTAAAATAGGCGGTGGCGGTGTTCAGGATCAGGGTCTGCTGATCGGTCTGGTAGGTCACATCCTGAATGCCGGCAGATTTTTCCTGCAGGGTCAGGGCGTGCCATTTCGACAAATCGAACAGGGTCTGTGTTAACTGTAATGAACCGCTGGTGACGTTAGAATCTACGCCGTTAGCATCGCGATAACCGTTGTTGTAGGTATAATCTGCACCTAAGCCGAGCTGTGGCAGAAGCGGGCTGCGTGATTCATTAATCTTTTCAAATGCAGCGTCACGATCGGCAGCGGATTTACGCAATTCCGGGTTGCTCAGTCGTGCCTGTTTATAAACCTGTAACAGGTCCTCTGCCTGACTCATCGCGCTGAAACCCGTCAGGCTCAGGCCGATGAGGATGGGGAGCAATTTCTTCATTTGCTTTCCTTGTTGTGAAGCTTTGTTAGCGCTGATCTAATTGAAAAATAATTTACCGATTCTAGCAGACTTCGCCAGTGTAAAAGGTTGGCGTTCCGTGCCATCCGGCGGTAACGTGCAGCAATTTACCACACTGTTAAAGAAACCGCATTTTAGCAGAATTGAAATCCAACATTACACCACCATTTGTACCAGGAGGAACTCATGCAAAAACCAGAAAAGCTGCCGGTGACCTTCACTAAAAACGATGTAGAAATTATTGCACGAGAAACACTCTACAGTGGTTTTTTTTCGCTCGATCTCTATCGTTTTCGTCATCGTTTATTTAACGGTGAAATGAGCGGTGAAGTGACGCGCGAAATTTTTGAGCGCGGGCACGCCGCAGTATTGCTACCCTTTGACCCAGTGCGTGACGAAGTGGTACTGGTAGAGCAGATCCGCATCGCGGCATTTGATACCAGCGAAAGCCCATGGCTACTGGAAATGGTGGCGGGGATGGTAGAAGAGGGTGAAACGCCGGAAGACGTTGCCCGCCGCGAAGCAATGGAGGAGGCCGGGCTTGAGGTTGGCCGCACCAAACCGGTGACGAGCTATCTGGCAAGCCCGGGGGGTACCAGCGAGCGTTTATCCGTACTGGTAGGCGAAGTGGACGCCACGACCGCGCAAGGTATTCACGGTCTGGCTGATGAAAACGAAGATATTCGGGTTCATGTGGTAAGCCGGGAGCAGGCTTACCTTTGGGTAGAAGAGGGGAAAATCGACAACGCGGCTTCTGTCATCGCCCTGCAATGGCTCCAGCTGCACTATAAAGAGTTACGAAACGAGTGGAAAAAATGAAGCGTTATACACCTGACTTCCCTGAAATGATGCGTCTGTGCGAGACCAACTTCGCACAACTTCGTCGCCTGCTACCGCGTAACGATGCGGTCGGCGAAACGGTGAGTTATCAGGTGAGCAACGCGCAGTATCGATTAACTATTACTGAATCAACCCGTTACACCACGCTGGTCGAAATAGAACAGACGGCCCCATCCGTCAGCTACTGGAGCCTGCCGTCAATGTCAGTGCGGCTTTATCACGACGCGATGGTCGCTGAAGTGTGTTCAAGCCAGCAGATCTTCCGCTTTAAAGCGCGGTATGATTACCCAAATAAAAAGTTGCATCAACGTGACGAAAAGCATCAAATTAATCAGTTTCTGGCCGACTGGCTAAGATATTGTTTAGCACATGGAGCGATGGCGATTCCGGTTTGTTAGCGTCGTGAAACCTAAGGACACCATTTGGAAAGCCTGTTAAACCTGACTGCTGCTGGTGGGGCGCCAGTCAGGGTATTACAAATTACCGATACTCACCTGTTTGCCGAAAAGCATGAAACCCTGTTGGGCGTGAATACCTGGGAGAGCTATCAGGCGGTTCTGAACGCCATTCATGCAGAGAGGCGCGAATGCGATCTGATCGTCGCTACGGGCGATTTGGCGCAGGATCAAACCGCCGCGGCCTACCAGCACTTCGCTGAGGGTATCGCGAGCTTCAGCGTGCCCTGCGTCTGGTTGCCGGGCAACCACGATTTCCAGCCCGCCATGTACAGCGCTCTGCAGGAGGCCGGTATCTCTCCGGCAAAGCGGGTTTTTGTGGGCGACCACTGGCAGATCCTGCTGCTCGACAGCCAGGTCTTTGGCGTCCCCCACGGGGAGCTGAGCGAATTCCAGCTTGAGTGGCTTGAAGACAAGCTGGCCGCCGAGCCCGGACGCCACACCCTTCTGTTGTTGCACCATCATCCGCTGCCGGCGGGATGCAGCTGGCTCGACCAGCATAGCCTGCGCAACTCTGCCGATCTGGACCAGGTGCTGTCGAACTATCCGCAGGCGAAGACCTTGCTCTGCGGCCATATTCATCAGGAGCAGGATCTCGACTGGAACGGCCGCCGTCTGCTGGCCACCCCATCCACCTGCGTGCAGTTCAAACCGCACTGCGCCAACTTTACGCTGGATACCATTGCCCCCGGCTGGCGCTGGCTGGAACTGCATGCCGACGGCACGCTCACGACCCAGGTCTGCCGCCTGCAGGGCGCGCAGTTCCGCCCTGATACGGCGTCTGAAGGCTACTGATGTCTGCACTTCTTTATTTGCACGGGTTTAACAGCTCCCCGCGCTCCGCAAAAGCGACCCAGTTTGGTGAGTGGCTGAAAGCGCATCATCCGCAGGTGGAGATGATCGTGCCACAGCTGCCGCCATACCCCGCCGATGCCGCCGAAATGCTTGAGTCTATCGTGCTGACGCACGGGGGCGAGCCCCTTGGCGTGGTGGGCTCCTCGCTTGGGGGATACTATGCCACCTGGCTGTCACAATGCTTTATGTTACCGACGGTAGTGGTTAACCCGGCGGTGCGCCCATTTGAACTGTTAGCGGACTTTCTCGGCCACAACGAGAACCCCTACACCGGGCAGCAATATGTGCTAGAGTCTCGCCATATTTACGATCTTAAAGTTATGCAGATCGACCCGCTGGAAGCGCCAGACCTTATCTGGCTTCTGCAACAGACGGGTGACGAAGTGCTGGATTACCGCCAGGCGGTGGCGTATTACGCCTCTTGCCGCCAGACTGTAGAAGAGGGCGGTAATCATGCTTTCACGGGCTTTGAGAATCATTTCACCCAGATTGTCGATTTTCTTGGGCTGCACAATCTCTGACAATCAATGCGAATTCCTGGTTAAATCATGACGCAAACCTATAACGCCGATGCCATTGAGGTACTCACGGGGCTTGAGCCGGTTCGCCGCCGCCCGGGGATGTACACGGATACCACGCGCCCAAACCACCTGGGCCAGGAGGTCATCGACAACAGTGTGGACGAAGCGCTGGCAGGCCATGCCAAACGCGTTGACGTCATACTGCATGCCGACCAGTCGCTGGAAGTGATCGACGACGGGCGCGGTATGCCGGTAGATATCCACCCGGAAGAGGGTGTTCCTGCCGTTGAGCTGATCCTGTGCCGTCTGCACGCGGGCGGCAAGTTCTCCAATAAAAACTACCAGTTCTCCGGCGGCCTGCACGGGGTGGGGATCTCCGTGGTCAACGCCCTGTCAAAACGGGTGGAAGTGAACGTGAAGCGCGATGGACAGATCTATAACATCGCCTTTGAGAACGGAGAAAAGGTGCAGGATCTGCAGGTGGTTGGCACCTGCGGTAAACGCAATACCGGTACCAGCGTCCATTTCTGGCCGGACGGCAGTTTCTTTGATAGCCCGCGATTCTCGGTATCACGGCTGACGCACCTGCTGAAAGCAAAAGCGGTGCTCTGCCCGGGCGTGGAGATTACCTTCAAAGACCTGGTTAACAATACCGAACAGAGCTGGTGCTACGCTGACGGGCTGAACGACTACCTGTGCGAGGCGGTCAACGGCCTGCCGACACTGCCGGAAAAACCCTTTGTCGGCAACTTCGCTGGTGATACCGAGGCGGTAGACTGGGCGCTGCTGTGGCTGCCGGAAGGCGGCGAGCTGCTGACCGAAAGCTACGTTAACCTGATCCCGACCATGCTCGGCGGTACCCACGTTAACGGCCTGCGCCAGGGGCTGCTGGACGCGATGCGTGAGTTCTGCGAATACCGCAACATTCTGCCCCGCGGCGTGAAGCTCTCGGCAGAAGATATCTGGGATCGCTGCGCCTACGTCCTCTCCGTCAAAATGCAGGATCCGCAGTTTGCCGGCCAGACCAAAGAGCGCCTCTCTTCGCGCCAGTGCGCGGCATTCGTCTCCGGGGTGGTGAAAGATGCCTTCACCCTGTGGCTGAACCAGAACGTGCAGGCCGCAGAGATGCTGGCCGAAATGGCGATCTCCAGCGCCCAGCGCCGCCTGCGTGCGGCCAAAAAAGTGGTGCGTAAAAAGCTCACCAGCGGGCCGGCGCTGCCGGGCAAGCTGGCCGACTGCACCGCCCAGGATCTGAACCGCACCGAACTCTTCCTCGTGGAAGGGGACTCGGCGGGCGGCTCCGCCAAGCAGGCGCGCGACCGCGAATTCCAGGCGATCATGCCGCTGAAGGGTAAGATCCTGAATACCTGGGAGGTCTCTTCCGACGAGGTGCTGGCGTCCCAGGAGGTGCACGACATCTCTGTAGCGATCGGTATCGATCCGGACAGTGAGGATCTGAGCCAGCTGCGCTACGGCAAGATCTGTATCCTCGCGGATGCGGACTCCGACGGTCTACACATCGCCACGCTGCTGTGCGCCCTGTTTGTGAAGCACTTCCGCACCCTGGTGAAGAATGGCCACGTCCACGTTGCGCTGCCGCCGCTCTACCGT
>DKMV01000095.1:0-6448 GCA_002469605.1 Leclercia sp. UBA7405 | reverse complement strand
GCGCTGCCGCCGCTCTACCGTATCGATCTCGGCAAAGAGGTCTATTACGCGCTGACGGAAGAGGAGAAAGCGGGTGTGCTGGAGCAGCTGAAGCGTAAAAAGGGCAAGCCAAACGTGCAGCGCTTTAAAGGGCTGGGCGAGATGAACCCGATGCAGCTGCGTGAAACCACCCTCGACCCGAATACCCGCCGTCTGGTTCAGCTGACCATCAGCGACGAAGATGAGCAGCAGACCAATGCGGTAATGGATATGCTGCTGGCCAAGAAGCGTTCGGAAGATCGCCGCAACTGGCTGCAGGAAAAAGGCGATATGGCGGATATCGAAGCCTGATACATCGCTACAAAAAAGCCCTGCATCGCAGGGCTTTTTTTACGCCGGCCAGTGGTTCTTACGGTACTGTAGCGGCGTCTCGCCAATCCCTTTCTTAAATGCGCTAATAAACCAGGTCACGTCAGAAAAACCCACCCGGGCGGCAATGCTCTTCACGCTCTCTTCGCTGTGCAGCAGATACTCGCACGCTTTTCGTAGCCGTAAAGTATTCAGGTAGTCATGGATCTTCTCGCCCGTTTCGGCGTGGAACTTGCGCGAGACGTAGCTGCGCGATTTGCCGAGCTCTTCGGCCAGCGCGTCCAGGCGGAACTTCTCGCGATAGTGCTCATCCAGCCAGAACATCACCTGGCTGGCGATGCCGCTGCTGCTGCCGTTTTCACCGGCGTTATCCTGCGGCAGCATGGCAAACAGGCTAATCAGCAGGCTGGCGATGCGCTCGGCGTTGAGCGGGGGCTGATAACAGCTGTACAGGTGATCGATATGGCTATGGCAGTGGGCCAGATCCACCACCCACGCCGGGCCGCCGCGCCGGGAGAGGTGCTCCAGCCGCTGGCGGGTATGCGGAAAGTCGCGCAGCGCTTTTAACACCGCGTGGTGGTCGAGATGAATAATGGTGCGGCGATAGCTCGCCTCGGCCTGCTCATCCACCATCACCTTGTGCAGGGTAAAGGGCGGGAAGAAAAAGAGCCGTCCGGGACGCATGGTGTAATGGCGGTTATCCACGATGGCGACGCCAAAGCCCTCTTCGATATAGAGGATCTCCAGGCACTGGTGCCAGTGGTGATAACGCACGGTATTGGCAAACAGCCGGCTGAACGACACCAGGGTGTCATTTAAAGTAATAAGCTCAAGAAATTCAGGTTGTGGCGTCTCGCGCATAGTGCAATAAAACTCAATTTTTACCCCTCTCCCTGTGGTTATAAACCACCTTTTTAAATTTTCTCAACGTCGGGTTCATTCAACTCTCGCACCTGTGACCGGGCTAACATTTCTGCGCCTCGTTGATTCACTATCCTTTGCCGCAGTTGATTACGAGGACGAGCGTATGTGGGCGGCAGAGCAAGAAAAATCAAATCCGTTGTCTTCCCGTCAGGATCTGGTGACGGCCCTGAACGGTATGCTGGGGGCGCTGGACGGGCAGTTCCCGCCGGGAGCGTCGCGCTTTTCACTGGGGAATACCTGCGCACACTACGCGACGGATATCGCCGAAATGGAGGGGCTCTCCCGGGTGCTGTGGGGGCTATTTCCGCTGCTGGCGGGAGGCGATACCACGCCGTTTAGCGACAAATACCTTAACGCCATTCGCTTTGGCACCGACCCGCAGCACCCCGGTTACTGGGGCGAAACCGGCCCCTACGATCAGCGGCTGGTGGAGATGGCAGCCTACGGTCTGGGCCTGGCGCTGTTGCAGGAGAAGCTCACCGATCTGTTCAGCGAGCGGGAGGTGATGAACCTGCACGCCTGGCTGAACCAGATAACCGACGCCACCATGCCGGACAGCAACTGGAACTACTTTGCCATTATGGTCCAGCTCGGCTTTAAGCGCGCCGGACTGCCCTATGACCAGTCCGCTATCGACCGCCGTTTTGCGATGATGGAGGCCTACTACCTCGGCGACGGCTGGTACTCCGACGGCCCCGGCCGCCCAAAAGACTATTACATCTCGATGGCGTTTCACTTTTACGGCCTGATCTACGCCACCTTAAGCGGCGACGAGGCGAGGGGAGAGGTGCTGCGCCAGCGCTCCCGCCAGTTTGCCGAAGACTTTATCTATATGTCCGCCGCCGATGGCGCCTCTGTGCCCTTTGGCCGCAGCCTCACCTACCGCTATGCCATGGTCGCCTTCTGGAGCGCGGTGGCCTTTTCCGGGCTGGAGGTCTTCACGCCGGGCATTGTGAAGGGGATTATCCTGCGCCATCTGCGCTGGTGGCAGCAGCAGCCGATTACCGATCGCGACGGGATCCTGACCCTCGGTTTTGCCTATCCCAACCTGGCGATGTGCGAGGACTATAACTCCCCCGGCTCGCCCTACTGGGCGCTGAAAACCCTGCTGATCCTGGCCCTGCCTGAAGAACACGCCTTCTGGCAGGCAGAGGAGCAGCCCCTGCCTGCGCTTGCGGACAAACGCGTTATCCCCCATGCCCAGCAGATCCTCTGCCACAGCGAACATTCCCAGCATGTCACCATGCTTAC
Organism: Leclercia sp. UBA7405; assembly: GCA_002469605.1. GTDB lineage: Bacteria > Pseudomonadota > Gammaproteobacteria > Enterobacterales > Enterobacteriaceae > Enterobacter. The sequence goes on along the minus strand of DKMV01000095.1, from coordinate 3,925 downwards.
CGCCGGCCAGCTGGAGCTGAATAACTACGTTAACACCGAGGCCAAATATACCAAATTTGCCTACTCTAGCCGCTTTGGCTTCACCATCGAGCGCGGGCGTTTCGGCCTTAAGCATGCCGCCTGCGACTCCATGCTGCTGCTGGCGGACGGGGATAACTATTTTCGTGGCCGCCGGGCGTGCGACGAGGTACGGGTCGACGAAAACTCTATCTTCTCGCGCTGGTCGCCGTGGCATGACGTGCATATCGAGACCTGGCTGGTCCCTTTTGGCGAGTGGCACATCCGCCTGCACCGGATCGATAGCGCCCGGAACCTGCAAACGGCAGAGGGCGGCTTTGCGGTGCGCAACGCCGCGCTGCAAACCCTTGCCCGGGGCGGACTAGTGGCGGCAGACAACGGCAGCAGCCTGCTTGTCGATCTCTCGCCGGCTATTCAGCGCACCGCCGACTGCGTCATCACCCCACCGAACAGCAGCATCATGTTCCCGGAGTGTGCCGCCATCCCGCTGCTGACGACCGATATCGCCCGTGGCGAAAGTTGGCTCTGCTGCGCGGCGTTGGCCAGTGGGCGGGGGAGTAACCATGCGGTTTACCCGCATCTGGAAATAAGAGATCACCGGGCGACCATCAGCCTGCCCGGAAGCGAACGTCTGCTGTCGTTCAATTTATAAAGCCCTGACCCTGACTCTGGCGAGGATGCTATGAATAACAAAACCGAATATTACAAAATCAGCAGTTTTATATTTCTCTACTTCTTTACCTGGTCGGCAAGCATTGGCCTGCTGGCCATCTGGCTTGGCCAGAAAGCGAATTTAAGCGGCTCGGTCATCGGCACGGTATTTGCGGTGAACGGCATCTTCTCCGTTATTTTAAAACCGATCTATGGCTATATTCTCGATAAGATCGGCATGAGCAAATACCTGCTCTATTTTGTGGTGGCGATGTCCGCCCTGATGGCGCCGTTCTTTATTTACGTTTATCAGCCGCTATTAATGTCCAATACCATGCTGGGGATTATTATCGGGGCGCTCTATTTAAGCTTCGCCTGGTATGCGGGCGTGGCGGCGTGCGAATCCTACTCCGATCGCTACAGCCGCCTCAACGGCATGGAGTTCGGCCAGATCCGCATGTGGGGCTCGCTCGGCTGGGCGGTGGCCTCCTCTTTCTCTGGTCTGCTGTTTAACCTCTCTCCGGCTTATAACTTTATTATGGGCAGCGTGGCATCGGTGATCATGCTGATTGTCCTGCTTAACCTGAAAGTGAACACTAACTCCGTACATGCCGGAGAGGTGCTGACCAAAGAGAAAATCGCCCCGGCGGATATCTACGCTCTGCTGCGCAACCGCAAGTTCTGGGCCTTCTGCCTGTACGTGGCTGGGGTGGCCTGGATGATGTTTATCGCCGAGCAGCAGTTCTCGCGCTATTTCGTCACCTTCTTTGATGATATCCATCAGGGCAACGCGGTATTTGGTTATCTGGGGACCGTGCAGTCGGGCATGGAGTTCGTCATGTATATGGTGATCCCGCTGTTCGTTAACTTTATTGGCGCCAAGCGCGGGTTATTAATAGTCGGGCTGGTGGTCGGCGCGCGGCTTATTATTTCCGGTGTCTGCGATTCGCACCTGTTAATTTCGGTGCTCAAGCCGCTCTACGGCCTGGAAATTTGCCTGCTGCTGGTGTCGGTATTCAAATATATTGCCGAGCATTTCGATAAGCGTGTTAACGCCACCATGTATCTGCTGGGCTATCAGGCGATGCTCTACGTCGGCAACGTGGTGGTCTCCTCCCCGGCGGGCTATATGTACGACCGCATCGGCTTTGAGCAGACCTATATCATCATGGGCGCCACGGCGCTGACCTTTACCCTGATTTCTGCCTTTACGCTCTCCGCCTGCCAGAGCAAATGGCGCAGCGCGCAGCCGCTGCCGGTCGCAGAACATCACCCCTCTCGCTAATTTACGTCGTAAAAGAAGGAATCGAACTATGTTAAGCCGTATCGCCCTGGAGCCCCTGACCGATATTCCCGTACCGGTGGATGCCCGCCTTTTTAGCGATGAATTAAGCTCGGCCCGCAGCCATGTGCTGACGCTGATTGACCGTCACCTGGACGCCTTTGGCGAGCAGTTCCCGGCAGAAACCTGCCGGGAAGGCTACTACCCGCTGACCGACAACGTGGAGTGGACCACCAGCTTCTGGACCGGGCAGCTATGGCTGGCGTGGGAGATGAGCGGCGAGGAGAAATTCCGGGCGATGGCCCGGAAACATACGCGCTCCTTCGGCCTGCGCATCGCCGGGCGTCACGACACCAACACCCACGATTTAGGCTTTTTATATACCCTCTCCTGCGTGGCGGACTGGCGTCTGACCGGCAACCGCGAGGCGCGCGGCTTCTCGCTGCTGGCGGCCGAGGCGCTGCTGGAGCGCTTCCATGAAAAGGCGAAGATCATTCAGGCGTGGGGCGATCTGGCCGATCCTGAACAGGCCGGGCGGATGATCATCGACTGCAATATGAACCTGCCGCTGCTCTACTGGGCCACGGAGCAGACCGGCGATCCGCGCTTTGCCGACGCCGCCTGCGCCCACGTGAAGCAGGCGGCCACGTATCTCATCCGCGAAGACGCCTCCACCTTCCATACCTACTATATGGATGTGAAGACCGGCGCGCCGCGCTACGGCAACACCCAGCAGGGCTATGCGGACGACTCCTGCTGGTCGCGCGGGCAGGCGTGGGGGATTTACGGCTTCCTGCTGAGCTATATCTATACCGGCGATGCCACCCTGATTGAGCTCTCTAAACGGCTGGCAAACTACTTCCTGAACCGCCTGCCGGAGGATTACGTCTGCCACTGGGATCTGGCGCTGGTGGACACCGACGCCCTGCGCGACGCCTCGTCGGCGGCTATCGCCGTCTGCGGCCTGCTGGAGCTGGTGAAACACCTTCCGACCACCGATCCGGATCGCGACCGTTACCTGGCCTGGGCGAAAGGGATCATGTCATCGCTGACCAGGCACTACCTGATGGGCAAAGAGGAGAAGGGCACGGGCCTTTTGAAGCACTCGGTCTATCACCTGGCGAGCAACAAAGGGGTGGATGAGTGCGCGAGCTGGGGGGACTATTTCTACGTTGAGGCGCTGGTGCGCTTTACCCAGAGCTGGAAGCTGTACTGGTAAAAGGCCGGGTGTTACCACCCCAGCACGTTGGAAATAACCCGCCGGTATGGGGTGTCGATTTGCGCCGGCACCCGGTCAAAATAGTTCCGGGCGTGCTGGCGGGTCTCGCCGCTAAGGCTATCCAGATAAGCAATGGCTTCGTCCACCGTGGGCACCCGCCCCTCCAGGGAGGCGCTTCGGGGCGGCAGGCCGGTCCAGATCAGCGCCTCGATGCCTCTCTCGACGGCCCACGCCGTCAGCACGCCGGTGTGGCGGCCGGTAATCAACAGAGAGCCGATGCCGTCGCAGCGCTCGTCCGGAATGCCTTCCCGCTCGCGCAGCGCTTCGCAGGCGAGACTCAGGGTTTCCGTCCTGAGCCACGCCCAGAGTACCGGCACGGGGGGCACATTCATACAGAGGGCAGTCGCCAGCTCGCCGCCGTCGCTTTCCCGGCAAAATTCGACGGGCAACAAAGGCCCGTCGGTTTGCCACTCTCCGGCAACGGGAAGCGCGCCGTATTTCCATACTAACGAGCCCCAGCCGAGACAGGCTATTTTCATTGCCTCTCCTTTATGCCGCGTGAATCAGATCAGGCTTTAGGAATACGCAGCGTCTGGCCGGGATAGATTTTATCCGGGCTGGAGAGCATCGGTCGGTTAGCTTCGAAGATTTTGTTGTACTGGTTGGCGTCGCCATAGACGGTTTTGGAGATGGCGCTCAGGGTGTCGCCAGATTTCACCGTGTAGTAGGTGGCTTCATCTTTGGCATCGGTGGCG
>DKMV01000017.1:856-13332 GCA_002469605.1 Leclercia sp. UBA7405 | reverse complement strand
GCCAGACCGAAGCCCAGCGCCACGCGTTTGAGCGATGCCAGCACGTTCCAGCCGATGCCCATATCGTTGGGGCCGTCCCGGTAGAAGGGATCGGCAAACAGGGTTATGGCGGAGTCGAGCGTGCTGAGCGGGGTGGGAAAGCCTTTACTGTTGATGGCCGCCAGCTGCCAGCAGAGCACCAGCAGCCCGAGACCGAGCAGCGCCGGGATCAGCTGCTGGAAAAAGGCGTTTATCCGCCGGGCGAAGGCCGGGGCGCGGCGGCGAACCTGCACCGGCGGCAGGACGATCACATCTGCGGTCACCGGCGCATCCGGTGCCGCGTTGGTATGTTGCAACTGTTTCATATCAGACCCCTGTACGGTGAATAGCGAAACTACTGGCGTAGCCTTCTGGATCGCTGCCGTTCCAGAGAGTGCCGTCCATCAGGCGGCTGCTGCGCATGGTTGAAGCCGGCGTGGCGATTCCGCCCACGGCGGTGGCGGCCTGCTGCCAGATATCGGTGCGATTGATGCGCCGGGCGATGGCGGCGTAGTCCGGGCTGGTTTTCAGCAGCCCCCAGCGGCGGAACTGGGTGAGGAACCACATGCCGTCGGAGTGCCAGGGATAGCTCACCGCTCCCTCGTCAAAGAAGCGGATCGGATGTTTGTCCTGCCAGCGTGCCCCCAGGCCGTTGTCGTACTCCCCGAGCATGCGCCCGGTGAGGTACTGCTCTTTGGTGTTGAGCCACGCCCGGCGGGCGAGGATCTGCGCGGTTTCACGCTTATTCTCCGCCGAGGCGTCGATCCAGCGCTGGGCCTCCAGCACCGCGCTCACCAGCGCCCGGGCGGTGTTCGGGTTCTGCTCTACCCAGGCCCGGCGGGTGCCGAGGATCTTCTCCGGGTGATCCGGCCACACCGACTGGCTGGTGGCCGCGGTAAAGCCGATGCGGTCGTTAATGGCGCGGGCGTTCCAGGGCTCGCCCACGCAGAAGCCCACCATGTTGCCGATGCGCATGTTCATCACCATCTGCGGCGGAGGGACCACCAGAGTGCGCACATCCTTAAAGGGGTCGATCCCGGCGCTGGCCAGCCAGTAGTAGAGCCACATGGCGTGGGTGCCGGTGGGAAAGGTATGGGCGAAGCTGTAAGTGCCGGGCGCCTGCTGGTGAACCCGTTTGCTCAGCCCTTCGCTATCGCGGATCCCCTGTTCGGCCAGATCGGACGAGAGAGTAATGGCCTGCCCGTTCTGGTTTAAGGTCATCAGGTTCGCCATCGGCTGCGCTTTGCCGGCGATGCCCAGCTCCAGGCCATACAGCAGGCCATAGAGAACGTGGGCGGCGTCCAGCTCCCCGGCCACCAGCTTGTCGCGTACCGCCGCCCAGCTCGCCTCTTTGGTGGGGACGATGGTGATGCCATATTTTTTATCGAACCCCTTCAGCGCGGCGATAACCACCGGCGCGCAGTCGGTCAGCGGAATAAAGCCGACGCGCACCGTGGTAAGCTCCGGCTTATCCGAACCTGCGGCCCATGCCGCCTGCAGCACGCCGGGTAGTAACATCGTCCCGCCCGCCAGCGCGCTGGCCTGTAAAAAACGCCGTCTCGTCCACTCCACCATGCCCACTCCTGAATAAAAGCCAAAAAAAAGCGCCCGGCGGTGCCGAAGCACCGCAGGACGCCTTTATCCAGAGGACTGACGCGCCGCCGTTGGCCCGTCGTCAAAATTGTTAAATGAAGTAGTGCAATATGGATGCCAGTTTTTAAAGCCCTGTTTAGCAGGGGTTTTCATCAGGCGGGCCGGTTACACGCACCGCAACCATGCAGCCAATGCCCGGCTGGCGTGCAGCTACTCCTTTGGTGTTACCTGCCAGAGCGCCTTCACGGTCAGCAGCGCCCGGGCGATATCAACCATCCGCTGGTTCTTATCCATCGCCATTTTGCGCAACCGGCACCAGGCCTGCTCTTCGCTCATCTGCTGATGGGTCATCAGCACGCTTTTGGCTTTATCGATGATTTTGCGCTCCTCAAGGGTATCGCGCATGGAGGCCAGCTGGCGGGAGAGCTGCTCTATCTCCTGCGCCTGCTGGCGCACCAGCGGCAATAAGGGGCGGGCGGGATAGTGCGCCAGGGGTTCATCCGCCAAGGCCGTCTGGAGCGGATGCTCATCCGCGCGGGTAATGAGTTCATCGACCGCCAGCATCAGGTCGGCGATCAGCTGCTCCTCCTGGCTGCGCAGCTGCTCCAGGCGCCCGGTCTGCAGCGAAAACCAGTGCAGCGCCAGTACCCCTTTATCCGCCGCCGGCTGGCGGGTGCAGGCCTGGCGGCGCAGCTGTTCCGTCTCTATTCCGGGCATGCTGAGGGTAAAATGCGTTTGCAGTTCTAGGGGCGTGAGCGAGAGAAAGACCTCAAAGCAGGCCTGCTGGCCGTCGATGCGATCCACCAGCGACTGGCGCATCTCATCGCTAAAAAAGCCCTGGGTAAAACCAATTGCCCCCAGCGCCCGCTCCTGCCCCACCAGCTCTTTGCCCTGCATCAGGCTGTAGAGCGCCACAAACCGCCCGGCGATTTGCGGATCGTCAATGCTGTCATTGAGCAAGGGGACGATACTAAGCAGATGGCGCAGGGCGCGGCTGTAGTGCGCCATCGCATCGGCTGCGGGCAGGGAGCGGGAAATAATCCCCTCACGCAGGGCGGGCAACTGCTCCAGCTCGTCCAGCGCCCGGGCCACCCGTTCACAGAGGGCGGCGCTGGCGGCCTCCGGACTGCCCAGCGCCTGCCTAAAGGCCAGCAGCTGTTCATCCACCAGCGCCCGGCTGGCTTTACACTCCGGCGCGTAGAGCGCACCCTGTGAGCAGAGCCAGATGTTAGATGCCCCGCGCTCGCACTGAAGCATATGCGCCAGATGGCTGATGCGGCCTACCAGAGCGCCCGTTTGCGCCAGTTTGCACAGCTGCTCTTTGCGCAGCCGCTTCGCATGCACAAGCCAGTCGGTTGCGCGGGTTACGTTAATCATGCTTACTCTCCCGGGTCGGTCGTATCCGGATAATGAAGCAATAACCGTGCCTTAACGGCGCAAAGGAGTTCAGATGCAGAAGATTGTGATTATCGCCAACGGGGCGGCCTACGGCAGCGAGTCTTTATTTAACAGCCTGCGGCTGGCGATTGCCCTGCGCGAGCAGGATGAGGCCCCGGAGTTAAAGCTCTTTTTAATGTCCGATGCTGTGACCGCCGGGCTGCGCGGCCAGAAGCCCGCCGAGGGTTATAACATTCAGCAGATGCTGGAGATCCTTACCGCCCAGGAGGTGCCGGTAAGGCTTTGTAAAACCTGCACCGACGGGCGCGGGATCACCGCCCTGCCGCTGATTGACGGCGTAGCTATCGGTACCCTGGTGGAGCTAGCCCAGTGGACCCTCGCCGCCGACAAAGTGTTAACTTTCTAATAATAAATCTGCGTTAATAGTTTTTACTTATGGACGCGGTTGCAGCATCAAGTTTACCTGCGGGTTGCCGATAGGCTTGTTATCTCCACTCAGCAGGTATTTCACTTATGTTCAGGTCAATTCGCGCTCGCATTATCGCGGCGGCAGTCGGGTGTCTGTTCGTCGCGCTGCTTCTTAACACCGTCATCAACTTCCTGGTCGCCCGCCAGGATAACCTGCAAACCCAACGCGACCTGCTGGCCAGCAGCGGAGCCAGCCACGGCATGGCCATTAGCGACTGGGTGGCGGGCAAAATGACGGCCATCAACTCCCTGCAACGCGTGGCCCTGAGCGAGGATCCGGTGCCGGTCTTTAAGCAGCTGGCCCAGGCGGCCGGGTTCAGCAACGTCTACGTCGGCTATGCCAGCAAAACGGCAAAATTTTCCGATCCCACCGGCGTGCCGGCTGATTATGACCCTACCGTGCGCCCCTGGTACCAGCAGGTGCAGAACAGCGATGCCCCGGCGGTGACCGCCCCTTACGTGGATGCGGGTACCGGCAAGCTGGTCGTGACCTTTGCCGTGCCGGTTAAAGAGAACGGCGAACTAAAAGCGGTGGTAGCCGGTGACGTAGTGATGGACAGCGTGGTAGCCAACGTGCGCGGCATCCGCCCCACTCCGGCCAGCGGTGGCCTGCTGATTAACAGCGACGGCAGCGTGATCGCCGCCAGCGATCCGGCCCTGACCCTGAAGCCCTTCAGCGAGGCCATCAGCGGCGCCGATCTGGGGGCGCTGCAAAAGGGCGAACTCTCCACTGGACTTTATAACGGCAGTGAAAAAATTCTGGCCGCTACGCCGGTGGCCGGCACCCGCTGGCAGCTAGTGGTGGCCCTTGATAAACAGGATGCCTCCAGCGGGCTGTGGGCGATGCTGAAAGCCTCGGCCCTGTCGCTGGTGGTACTGGTGCTGATTGCCGCCGCGGTGGTGCAGATCACTATTGCCCGCCTGCTGAAGCGGCTCTCGGCGATCCGCGATGCGATGCACGCCATCGCTAACGGCACCAACGATCTCTCCCGCCGCCTGCCGGAACAGGGCCAGGACGAGGTAGCCGGGATTGCCCATGCCTTTAACGCCTTTAGCGATAAGCTCGCCGGGGTGATGATGCAGCTGCGCGACGCCAGCGCCTCGGTGAAGACCGCCGCGCAGGAGATTGCCGCCGGTAACCAGGATCTCTCCGGGCGTACCGAGCAGGCCGCCTCCAGCCTGCGGGAAACCGCCAGCGCCATTGAGCAGATCACCGCCTCGGTCGCCCACTCCACCGATTCAGCGGTGGAGGCCAACGACCAGGCGCAAAAGGCCTCCCAGGCGGCGTCCCGCGGCGGGAACGTGGTCTCCCAGGCTATCGCCACCATGCAGACCATCGAGAGCGCCTCGGCGAAGATCGGGGATATCACCAGCGTGATTGACGGCATCGCCTTCCAGACCAATATTCTGGCACTTAACGCCTCGGTAGAAGCAGCCCGGGCAGGGGAACAGGGACGCGGCTTTGCGGTGGTTGCCGGAGAGGTGCGTAACCTCGCCAGCCGCAGCGCCCAGGCGGCAAAGGAGATCAAGACCCTGATCGACTCCACCACCCAGAGCGTGGCGACGGGTTCACGCTATGTACATCTCGCCGGGGAGAGTATGCAGGAGATTGTCGCCGGGATCGGCAGCGTGTCGGGCATCATGCGCCAGATAACCATTGCCACCAGCGAGCAGATGAAAGGGATTCAGGAGATAAACCACGCGGTCAACCACCTGGACCGGATGGTGCAGCAGAACGCCGAGCTGGTGGTGCAGTCCGCCGCCGCGGCCAGCGCCCTGCAGGGTCAGGCGGGAGATCTTGCGGAAACCGCCGGTCATTTCCGCGTTTAAGCTTATCTCATCAACAAAACGCCCGGGCTTCCGGGCGTTTTTTCAGGCATAGCCAGGGCGCAGATGGCTTTCCGGCGGCGTACACTCCAGCAGTGTGCGCACTTTTTGCACCAGCTCGTTCAGGCAGTCATCCTGCATGCCGAGGCGCGTCAGTTCCTGATCGAGAGAGAAGAGATACTGCGCATTGGTCCCCAGCGGCCCGCTGGCGGCGGCAATTAACGGGGCGATAACCTGAGGACGGGTATCGGACTCATACAGCGGATGGCGCGGATCCATAATAAACACCAGCGCGTTGACGCTGCGGCCATCGTCGAGATCCAGCTTGCACCAGCTTGGCATATAGCAGCCGGTGATCATTTCGCGCTTCCACAGCAACGCCAGCTCCTCTTCAAGGGAGGCGTCCGGCAGACGATAGGCCACGCCAGTGGTGCGGCCGCCCTCTTTTAGTGCAAGCATGCGCCCTGGCTGACAGGCGCTACCGCGACCGGCGGTCAGGCGCAGGCAGAAGGCACGGTGCCAGCCAGGCAGCGTGCCGGTGGCGGACTCAACGAATTCGAGAGCCGGGTTCCACATCAGCGAGCCGTAGCCGAAGATCCACACCGGGCCCGGATCCGGACGGCAGGCCAGCGTGGCAGCAAGAGAGGCCGCGCGCTGTTCAGCCGACCAGAGAAGCGACTCTTCGATCGCGCCGAAAGCGGTTTTACAGTCCGCCTTCATTAAAAAATCACGTGTTAACACTTTGCACCTCCGCCACTGCGTGCTTCCCTGCGACAACTTTTATGAACCATCCAGGTCTTTTTACTGCTCATTAAGAAAGCAGTCACAGTGACGATATGCAATTATGCCGCCAGTTGCAACAGAGCGGTCCGGGATCCGCCCTATTAGCTAACGGGTACGCGATATTGTTTTTACAGGCCGGGCGAGCGGGCTATTTTTTCTTGTGCCACTTATCGTCGTCACCTTTCTCATAGTCGTGTTTTACCGCCGCCCAGGCGACCTTGTGGGCCGTCTCTTCCCGGCTGTCATCGCCCCGGCGCTCATCTTTGTCTTTATATTGATCCCAGGCGCTGTTAAAAGCCTCTTTGTAGATATCCTGGGCATGAGCCGGGAGCACATTTTTGACGTTATCGGGTAAATCGCTTTTTGATTTATATGGCATAACAAACCTCTCTTTTTGATCACTCATTAAGTGTGGTCCATAGCCAAAAGATGCGCCAGTCAGACAAAATTACTGTAGGAAATTTATTTATAATATATTGTTATTTAATATCTTATTAACGAAAACAGGGCATAATAACCAACTTAAATAAAAAACAAAGAAAACCGTAAAATAAAGTAAATAACACCATGAATTTGTCTGATTTCTGCTAATTTAAGTACTTATTTTTCTATCTATAATGACAACACCTGCCTAAACGGAGATTCACATGACAACCACACAAGAGGCGGTAAAGACCCGCCACAAGGAGACGTCGCTCATTTTCCCGGTTCTGGCACTGGCTGTGCTGTTCTTCTGGGGAAGCAGTCAGTCATTGCCAGTGGTCATCGGCATTAATATTCTGGCGCTGGTGGGTATTCTCTCCAGCGCTTTTAGCGTTGTGCGCCATGCGGACGTGCTGGCCCACCGGCTGGGCGAACCCTACGGCTCGCTTATTTTAAGCCTTTCCGTGGTTATTCTTGAGGTAAGCCTGATTTCCGCCCTTATGGCGACGGGCGATGCCGCCCCCACCCTAATGCGCGATACGCTCTACTCCATCATTATGATCGTTACCGGCGGTCTGGTGGGCTTTTCACTGCTGCTGGGCGGGCGCAAATTTGCCACCCAGTACATGAACCTGTTCGGCATTAAACAGTACCTGATTGCCCTCTTCCCGCTGGCCATTATCGTGCTGGTGTTCCCGATGGCGCTGCCGGGAGCCAACTTTACTACCGGCCAGGCGCTGCTGGTGGCGCTGATCTCCGCGGCTATGTACGGCGTCTTTCTGCTTATTCAGACCAAAACGCACCAGAGCCTGTTTGTCTACGAGCATGAAGACGAGGCCGACGATGACGATCCGCATCACGGCAAGCCCTCTGCCCACAGCAGCCTCTGGCATGCCGTCTGGCTGATCGTGCACCTGATTGCGGTCATTGCGGTCACCAAAATGAACGCCAACCCGCTGGAGACCCTGTTAACCGAGCTGAACGCCCCGGTGGCCTTTACCGGTTTCCTGGTGGCGCTGCTGATCCTCTCGCCTGAAGGGCTGGGGGCGCTGAAAGCGGTGCTGAATAACCAGGTTCAGCGGGCCATGAATCTCTTCTTCGGTTCGGTGCTGGCGACTATCTCCCTGACGGTACCGGTTGTGACGCTGATCGCTTTCCTTACCGGCAACGATCTGCAGTTTGCGCTGGGGGCACCTGAGATGATCGTCATGCTCGCCTCGCTGATGCTGTGCCAGATTTCATTCTCTACCGGACGCACCAATGTGCTGAACGGCGCGGCGCATATGGCGCTTTTCATCGCCTATCTGATGACGATATTTGCCTGACGCCTCTCCCACCGGGGGAGTAACAAAAAAAACGGCAACCCGAGGGTTGCCGTTTTGCTTTTATAAAGGGATACGCTTAGTTGCTGGTATCCAGCTCTTCAAAGTTTTTGACCAGATCGTCAATGGCTTTGATCTGCTTCAGGAACGGCTCCAGCTTATCGAGCGGCAGCGCGGATGGGCCATCGCATTTTGCATTGGCCGGATCCGGGTGAGCTTCGATAAACAGCCCCGCCAGGCCGGTTGCCATACCGGCACGCGCCAGCTCGGCAACCTGCGCACGACGGCCGCCGCTTGCGGCGCCAAACGGGTCGCGGCACTGCAGGGCGTGGGTGACGTCGAAGATGACCGGAGACTGGTTAGAGACGTTCTTCATCACGCTGAAGCCCAGCATGTCCACCACCAGGTTGTCGTAACCGAAGTTTGCGCCACGGTCGCAAAGGATCACCTTGTCGTTACCGCCTTCGATAAACTTATCGACGATGTTGCCCATCTGGCCGGGGCTGACGAACTGCGGTTTCTTCACGTTGATGACCGCGCCGGTTTTCGCCATCGCTTCAACCAGGTCGGTCTGGCGCGCCAGGAAGGCCGGCAGCTGGATCACATCAACCACGTCGGCAACGGGCTGCGCCTGGGCGGATTCGTGCACGTCGGTGATGATTTTCACGCCGAAGGTCTGCTTCAGCTCCTGGAAAATTTTCATCCCCTCTTCCAGGCCCGGGCCACGGTAAGAGTGGATAGAGGAGCGGTTGGCTTTATCAAAAGAGGCTTTAAACACGTACGGGATCCCCAGCTTCTGGGTGACGGTCACGTAGTGTTCGCAGATGCGCATGGCGAGGTCGCGAGATTCCAGAACGTTCATGCCGCCGAACAGCACGAACGGCAGGTCGTTCGCTACATTAATATCGCCAATGCTAACCACTTTTTGTTTCATAGGATCGCCTTATTCAGGTGTGAATCGGAATTACGATTAATGCAGTGTAATTGGTTTATGCGCGATGGAATTAATCTGCGCGCGGATCATCTCGCTAATAGGATCTTCCGGACACTGCTCCACGAAATAGCTCAGATCGCTCAGCGCCACGTGGTCACACTCAAGCTGAACGTAGATCAGCCCACGGTCGCGGATTTCGTACGGATCTTCCGGGTTGAACTGCAGCAGCACCTCGCTGGCGCGCAGGGCCAGCTCCATCTGCCGCTCTTCCATCAGCGCGGACTTAAGGGTATCCAGCAGTTTGCGGATCACCTCAGCGTTGTCGGCTTCGTCCAGGTCTTCATTGAACAGTTCGGCCACCGGGCTGATATTGCCCTTCAGCCAGACCTCAAGCGTGTGTTCGTCGAGCGTATCGCCGTTGAACGGATTGATTAACCACATCTCGCCGTCAAGCCATTCGGCGCGCAGGATCATCTGGGTCGGGAAAATGACCGGCACCAGCGGAATATCCAGGCGGTGGGCGACCCAGAGTAAAATCGCCCCCAGCGACACCGCGCTGCCCTGACGATATTTCAGCACCTGATCGAGCCACAGGGCGTCGGAGAGGCGATAAACCCCACGCTTATCGCCAAAGCCCCATTCGCCGTAGAAAAGCGCAATGAGCTTCTCCAGCTGCCACTCCTGCGGACGCGCTTCACTGATCTCTTCGCGCGCCAGGCTGACCAGATTTTCCAGTTCGTCGTAGACGTATTGCGCGCTGAAATCATCGCGGATCATCTCCGATATCTGGACCATCCCATCGCACAGCGGCACTTTGTTAAATTCGAAATCGGCTAAGGACTTCATACTTACCCCAATAACGGTATTCTTGTGGTGGCGAGTTTAATGATGATGTACAGCACCACCAGCCCCAGCAAAAAGGCGGTAAAACCGGCCTGCTGGCTGCGCGGACGTCGTCGTCCGAGCGCAATAAAACCCAAAACGATGTAGATGATAACGCCAAACAGCTTCTCAGTCAGCCACTCGCCTTCATCCGTAAAGGGGAGATAGCCCGTCTTCCACATCAACCCTATCCCCGAAAGGAACAGGACGGTGTCGATACAGTGCGGCGCGATGCGCACCCAGCGGGCGTTAAGAAGCCCGTTATTACTGTATCGCCACCAGTAGCGCAGAATAAAAAAGCTGATGGTGAGCACCACGGCGGTTATATGCAAATAGATGAGGGCGCTAAAACTCATGCCACTCTCCCGAGCGTCAGGCGTTCGTTGCCGCCGTAGTCACGGCAGGTTTCGATGCCCGCATAGCCCGCGGCGGCAAAGCGTTCGCGCACCGCCTCGCCCTGGGTCCAGCCGTGCTCCAGCAGCAGCCAGCCGCCCGGCTCGAGATGCCCGCGCGCGGCGGTGATGATATGGTCGAGATCCGCCATCCCGGCGTTGTCGGCAACCAGCGCGGTAAGTGGCTCGAAGCGCACGTCACCCTGCGACAGGTGCGGATCCATCTCATCGATATAGGGAGGATTGCTGACGATCATCGTGAAAGTTTGCTTGCCTAGCGCGGCGAACCAGCTGCTTTGCAGCACGGTCACGTTGGTCAGCCCGTGGCGGGCGGTATTACGCTGCGCCAGGGCCACCGCATCCGGCATAACGTCGACGGCGACTATCTGGCAGTCCGGGCGCTCGCTGGCCAGCGCCAGCGCAATAGCGCCGGTGCCGGTGCCCAAATCGAGGATTCGACAGGGAGTAGCCGGCAAACGCGCCAGCGCCTGTTCAACCAGACATTCGGTATCCGGACGGGGAATTAAGGTGGCGGCGGAGACATACAGCGGCAGCGACCAGAACTCGCGCTCGCCCACCAGGTGCGCCACCGGCTCGCCGGTTTTGCGCCTGGCCAGCAGCTCGTCAAGACGAGCCAGCTGTTCGGCGCTCAGTTGGGTTTCACCGAAGGCGAGAATAAAGGTTCGTGCTTTGCCGGTCACGTGTTCCAGCAGGATCTCCGCATCGCGACGGGGGCTTTCGCTCTCCGTCAGGGTGCTCACTGCCTGTCGCAGCCAGTGGTGAAAATCCATTAATCCTGCTCTGCCAGCGCCGCCAGCTGATCGGCCTGGTACTCCTGCACGATGGGCTCAATCAGGGCGTCGAGCTTGCCTTCCATGGTCTCATCCAGACGGTAGATGGTCAGGTTGATACGATGGTCAGTGACGCGCCCCTGCGGGAAGTTATAGGTGCGGTTACGATCGCTGCGATCGCCGCTGCCCAGCAGGTTGCGACGGGTAGAGGCTTCGGCCTGCTGGCGTTTTGCCATCTCGGCGGCGTGGATGCGCGCCCCCAGCACCGAGAGCGCTTTCGCTTTGTTCTTATGCTGCGAACGCTCATCCTGGCACTCCACCACGATGCCGGTCGGCAGGTGGGTAATACGGATAGCGGAGTCGGTGGTGTTAACGTGCTGCCCGCCCGCCCCGGAGGAGCGGAAGGTGTCGATACGCAGATCCGCCGGGTTGATATCCGGCAGCTCGGCTTCCGGCAGCTCCGGCATTACCGCAACGGTACAGGCCGAGGTATGAATACGCCCCTGAGATTCGGTGGCCGGAACGCGCTGCACGCGGTGGCCGCCGGATTCAAACTTCAGGCGGCCGTAAACGCCCTCGCCGCTGATTTTGGCGATTACCTCTTTATAACCGCCATGCTCGCCTTCGTTGGCGCTCATGATCTCTACCCGCCAGCGGCGTGATTCCGCATAGCGGCTGTACATGCGGAACAGGTCGCCGGCAAAGAGCGCCGCCTCGTCACCGCCGGTCCCGGCGCGCACTTCCACAAAGGCGTTGCGCTCGTCATCGGGATCTTTTGGCAGTAACAGCACCTGCAACTGCTGCTCCATTTCTTCAGAGCGGGCTTTCGCCTCCTGCAGCTCTTCCTGCGCCATCTCGCGCATTTCAGGATCGTCCAGCATCATCTGGGCCGTCTCGATATCTTCCTGAACCTGACGCCAGTCGGTGAAACAGCGCGCAACGTCGCTGAGCTGGGCATATTCGCGCGACAGGGCGCGGAAACGATCCTGGTCGGCTATGGTCGCGGCATCGCCGAGCAGGGCCTGAACTTCTTCATGGCGCTCAAGCAGCGCTTCCAGTTTGGCGACGATAGAGGGCTTCATCGGCGTAAGTGCACCTTGTTATCAAATTATTGGGGTAATGGGCGCTATTCCAGCCCGAGGCTGTCGCGCAGAATGGTCAGGCGTTCGTCGTCCCCGTCACGGGCGGCCTGTTGAAGAGATTTGGTTGGGGCGTGGATCAGACGGTTGGTCAGCTTCCACGCCAGATCCTGCAATATTACCTGCGGATCGCCGCCCTGCTCCAGGGCCGCCATCGCTTTAGCCGTGAGTTCATTACGAACCTGCTCCGCCTGACCGCGGTATTCGCGGATCGTCTGGCTGGCGCTTTGCGCACGCAGCCAGGCCATAAATTCGCTGGCTTCCTGCTCGACGATGGTCTCTGCCTGTACCGCCGCCGCTCTACGCTGGGCGAGATTGTGAGAAATGATACTTTGCAGATCGTCCACGCTGTAAAGGTAGGCGTTTGCCAGCTTGCTCACTTCCGGCTCGACGTCGCGCGGTACGGCGATATCCACCAGCAGCATAGGCTGATTGCGGCGGGCTTTCAGGGCACGCTCCACCATGCCTTTGCCGATAATGGGCAGCGGGCTGGCGGTAGAGCTGAT
>DKMV01000017.1:304-641 GCA_002469605.1 Leclercia sp. UBA7405 | reverse complement strand
CGGGCTGGCGGTAGAGCTGATAATGATATCCGCTTCCTGCAGGCGCGCGTCGATGTCGGTCAGGGAGACCACTTCGGCACCCACCTCATCCGCCAGCGCCTGAGCGCGTTCGCGGGTACGGTTGGCGATGATCATCTTTTTGACTTTGTGCTCGCGCAGATGGCGGGCCACCAGTTCGATGGTCTCCCCTGCCCCCACCAGCAGTACCGTCACGGTGGAGAGCGATTCAAAGATTTGGCGCGCCAGAGTACAGGCAGCAAAGGCAACCGAAACCGCACTGGCACCAATGTCGGTTTCGGTTCGCACACGCTTGGCGACGGAGAAGGATTTCTGGAAC
>DKMV01000017.1:0-121 GCA_002469605.1 Leclercia sp. UBA7405 | reverse complement strand
TTTCTGGAACATACGCTCCAGTTCGCTGGCCTTAATATGCCCTTTCTGGGAGTCAGCAAAGGCTTTTTTCACCTGCCCCAGGATCTGGGGTTCGCCGAGCACCAGCGAATCGAGGCCGCTG
>DKMV01000090.1 GCA_002469605.1 Leclercia sp. UBA7405 | reverse complement strand
CAGCGGGGTGTGCTCATGCACCGAGGTGATATTCACAATGCGCCCGCCCTGCCCCTGTTTAACCATCTGCCGGGCGGCGATTTGCGAACAGAGCAGCGCCCCGTCCACGTCCACGGTAAATATCGACCGCCACTGGTCAAACTCCATCTCCAGGAAAGGTGCTTTGGTCATCGCCCCGGCGTTGTTTACCAGCACGTCCAGCCGGCCAAAGCGCGAAATTAAGGTTTTGATGGCCTCCGCCCCTTCCGGCAGATGGCTTAAATCCAGATGGATAGCCTCGGCGCGGCGTCCCAGCGCTTCTATTTCGCGGCAGGTTTGCGCCGCCCCCTCTTCGTCCGAATGCCAGGTTACGCCGATATCAAACCCGCGCTCGGCCAGCATCAGCGCCGTGGTTTTGCCAATACCGGAATCTGATGCGGTCACAATTGCGACTCGTTGTGCTGCCGTCATACTCACCTCCAAAGGAAAGAAAAGAGTTAAGTATAGAACTTCAGTAAATTCAGGCTGCTTTTGTCACGCTTGCTACACTTGTTAATGACAGACACATAAACGAGGGAGTTGGCGATGAAAATTTTACTTTGGGTAATTTTGATTATATTTCTGATTGGCTTACTGGTGGTGACGGGCGTCTTTAAGATGATTTTCTGACGTATAGCCCGGCAGGCGCGCTGCCTGCCGGGGTTTATCTTTCAGCATACCGCCCGCGAGCGGCCTCTCTGCAACTAAAATCAGAGTGCCAAAATAGCCGCGGAAATATCCTTCGAGGTTTTCAACTCCCGCACTTTGGTAAATAAGCCCGTTGCTTCAGCGTACTCTTTACGCAAATAGCCCAGCCACTGTTTGATCCGCGCGACGTGATAAAGCCCGGTATCCCCCTGTTTTTCCAGCTGGACATACTTTTGCAGCAGCTGCACCACCTCCGGCCAGGGCATGCGCGGCTCGTTGTATTTAATCACCCGGCTCAGGTTGGGCACGTTCAGCGCGCCGCGGCCAATCATTACCGCATCGCAGCCGGTGGCCGCCATGCAGGCCTGAGCGCTGGCGTAATCCCAGATTTCACCATTGGCGATCACCGGAATAGAGAGACGCTTGCGGATCTCGCCTATCGCCTGCCAGTTGATGCGCTCGGCTTTATAGCCATCCTCTTTGGTACGCCCGTGCACCACCATCTCGCTGGCGCCCGCCTGCTGCACCGCGTCTGCAATCTCAAACTGGCGATCGCTGCTGTCCCAGCCCAGGCGCACTTTTACCGTCACCGGCAGATGGGCAGGCACCGCCTCGCGCATCGCTTTTGCGCCGCGATAGATAAGCTCGGGATCTTTCAGCAGGGTTGCCCCTCCGCCGCTGCCGTTAACCAGTTTGGACGGGCAGCCGCAGTTGAGATCCACGCCGTACGACCCCAGCTCCACCGCCCGGGCGGCGTTTTCCGCCAGCCACTCGGGATACTGGCCTAAAAGCTGCACCCGTACCAGGGTGCCGGAGGGGGTGCGGCTCTGGTTATGCAGCTCCGGGCAGAGTCTGTAAAACGCTTTTACCGGCAACAGCATATCGACCACCCGCAAAAACTCGGTGATGCAGAGATCGTAATCGTTAACCCCGGTCAGCAGCTCGCGCACCAGCGCGTCGAGCACGCCTTCCATTGGCGCCAGTAATACACGCATTATTCGTACCTGTGAAAAAAGAGGCGCTATAGTAGCCGCTCTCCCGGAGCGTGGAAAGCCCTGTTACGCCGGCACGCTCTCCTCGCCGCGCAGGGTCAGCACCTCAAAACCGTCCGCCGTAACGGCAACGGTGTGCTCCCACTGGGCGGAGAGTTTTTTATCCCGGGTGACCACCGTCCAGCCATCCTTTTTGGTTTTGGTCCGGCTGTCGCCCTGGTTGATCATCGGCTCGATGGTAAAGACCATCCCCTCCTGCAGTACTGGTCCTTCGCCGGGTTTGCCGTAGTGCAGCACCTGTGGCTCTTCGTGCATCTCTTTGCCGATGCCGTGCCCGCAATACTCCCGCACGACGCTGTAGCCGTGGCTTTCGACATAAGACTGAATAGCATGGCCAATATCCCCCAGGGTCGCGCCCGGCTTCACCGCCTTAATACCTTTCCACATCCCCTCGTAGGTGGCTTTTACCAGCCGACGCGCCAGCGGCGATACATCGCCAATCAGGTACATTTTACTGGAGTCGGCAATCATGCCGTCTTTTTCAAGGGTGATATCCACGTTGACGATGGCGCCGGACTTCAGGTGCTCCGATACTTTTGGAATGCCGTGACACACCACCTCATTGACCGAGGTGTTGAGCACGTAGGGGTAGTCATACTGCCCCTTGCTGGCGGGGCGCGAGTGGAGTTCGTTAACGATAAAGGCCTCGGCCCGGTCGTTGATCTCCATGGTGGTAACGCCGGGCTGGATAAACTCATCCAGCATGGCAAAGACCGAGGCCAGCAGCTCGCCGGCATGGCGCTGACGGGCCAGCTCATCGGCGGTTTTAATGAGAATTGATGGCATTGATCACCTCCAGTAAACGGTCGGAGCCGGATTTCAGCATCATCATTTTGATCTGCTGATGATTAAGTTCGGGGTAGAGCTCGCTCATCATGCCGAGGCGGATCCAGTATTCGGCCTGCGCGTTGACCGAGCGTGACATGGCTTTACTGGCGTCACGGATGTCGTCATGCAGCAGATCGGAGATTTTTACGATACCCATATATACACTCCGTTATGGTTTATATATGAATCGTATATTTTCGTCGCCGCAATGTCACCTCTGTTTGTGGAAATGGCCGACGTGCCAGAATGGAATGTCTGGTATGCTCAAAATTCATGATGTGATCCGTAGCACGTTTCCAGGTTTAATTGTATGATGAATGCGTTTCTTCAGGGGCTTTCACCATGAGTAAATCACTGATTACCGTCTGGCATTACCTCCGCGCTTTCATTCTTATTTATCTCTGCCTGTACGCGGGGATTTTTATCGCCTCGCTGCTGCCTATCACCATTCCCGGCAGCATTATCGGCATGCTGCTGCTGTTCTTGCTGCTGGGGCTGCAAATCCTGCCCGCAAAGTGGGTCGAACCCGGCTGCTCGGTGCTTATCCGCTATATGGCGCTGCTATTTGTGCCCATCGGCGTGGGAGTAATGCAGTATTACGACCTACTGAAAGCCCAGTATGGCCCGATCCTTGTCTCTTGCCTGATCAGTACCTTAGTGGTGTTCCTGGTGGTGAGCTGGAGTTCGCATATCGTGCACGGCGAACGCAAGATTATTGGGCAGAAAGGAGCTAAAAAATGATGGCTAATATCTGGTGGTCGCTGCCGTTGACCCTGGCGGTGTTCTTTGCCGCACGCCGGCTCGCCATTCGCTTTAAGATGCCGCTGCTGAACCCGCTGCTGATCGCCATGGTGGTCATTATTCCTTTCCTGCTGGTGACGGGCATCTCCTACGAACATTATTTCGCCGGCAGCAAGGTGCTAAACGATCTGTTGCAGCCCGCCGTGGTGGCGCTGGCCTTCCCGCTGTATGAACAGCTACACCAGATCCGCGCCCGCTGGAAATCCATTATCACCATCTGCCTGGTGGGCAGCGTGGTGGCGATGACCACCGGTACCACGGTGGCGCTGCTGATGGGCGCCTCGCCGGAGATAGCGGCCTCCATCTTGCCCAAATCGGTGACCACGCCTATTGCCATGGCGGTCGGCGGCAGTATCGGCGGCATTCCGGCCATCAGCGCGGTATGCGTGATTTTTGTCGGGATCCTCGGCGCGGTGTTTGGTCATACCCTGCTGAACCTGATGCGGATTCGCACCAAAGCCGCCCGCGGGCTGGCGATGGGCACCGCGTCGCACGCGCTGGGCACCGCCCGCTGTGCCGAGCTGGATTATCAGGAAGGGGCGTTCAGTTCGCTGGCGCTGGTGATCTGCGGGATCATGACCTCGCTCATCGCCCCCTTCCTCTTCCCGGTTATCCTCGCGGTAGTGGGCTAAAATTTGCGACACGTCGCGCATTTTTCATTTTCGTTTCATAAGTTGCATAGATAATGAGATCACTGTCACATATAAACCGGTTGCGGCTCCGTACACTACCGATCCATTAATCCTTATGAGGCTTTGCCATGCATTCACGTTTTCAATCAGCTTTCGCACAGCTTGCAGAGAATTTGCAGCCAGCCCTGGCCCCAATTCTGGCGGATACGCACTTCCCCGCCCTGCTGACGGCTGAACAGATCGCCGCCCTTAAAGCTGCCACCGATCTGGATGACGACGCGCTGGCCTTCGCGCTCCTGCCGCTGGCCGCCGCCTGCGCCCGCGCCGATATTTCGCACTTTAACGTCGGCGCTATCGCCCGCGGCGTGAGCGGCACCTGGTACTTTGGCGGCAATATGGAGTTTACCGGCACCACCATGCAGCAGACGGTGCACGCCGAGCAGAGCGCGATCAGCCATGCTTGGCTGCGCGGTGAAAAAGCGCTAAGCGCGATCACCGTGAACTACACCCCCTGCGGCCACTGCCGCCAGTTTATGAATGAGCTCAACAGCGGGCTGGAGCTGCGCATTAACCTCCCGGGCCGCGCCCCCCATACTCTGGCCGACTATCTGCCGGATGCCTTCGGACCAAAAGATCTCGACATTAAAACCCTGCTGATGGATGAGCAGGAGCGCGGCTACGCCCTGTCCGGTGACGCCTTAACCCAGGCCGCTATCACCGCCGCAAATAAATCTCATGCGCCGTACAGCAACGCGCCGAGCGGCGTGGCGCTGGAGTGTCGGGATGGTACTATTTTTACCGGCAGCTATGCGGAGAACGCCGCCTTTAACCCCACCCTGCCGCCGCTGCAGGGCGCCCTCAACCTGCTGAGCCTGAACGGCTATGACTATCCGGATATTCAGCGTGCGATCCTCGCCGAACGTGCCGACGCGCCGCTGATTCAGTGGGACGCCACCGCTGCTACCCTGAAAGCGCTGGGCTGTCAGAATATCGACCGCGTGCTGCTGGCCTGATCCCCCGGGCGGGCTATCATGCCCGCCCTGCTGGCGAAAATCCCCTCAATTAAACCGCCGTTTCTTGCGCTTACCAGACGGGTACAGTAGCCTGAGTGAAATTTCACCTTCGGTACGAGTCAACTTCATGTTAAAGCGCGTCTTTTATAGCCTGGTTTTCCTGACTGGCTTCGTTTTATTGACCGCGCTTGGTCTTGACCGCTGGATTAGCTGGAAGACCGCCCCCTGGATTTTCGACGACCTGCAGGATTTGCCCTACCGCCAGGTCGGCGTAGTGCTCGGCACTGCCAAATATTACCGCACCGGCGTAATTAACCAGTATTACCGCTACCGCATTCAGGGCGCGCTGAACGCCTACAACAGCGGCAAAGTTAACTACCTTTTGCTGAGCGGTGACAATGCCCAGCAGAGTTATAACGAGCCGATGACCATGCGCAAAGACCTGATTGCCGCCGGGGTCGATCCGGCGGATATCGTCCTTGATTACGCCGGGTTCCGCACCCTGGATTCGATTGTCCGCACCCGCAAGGTATTCGATACCAACGACTTTATTATTATCACCCAGCGTTTCCACTGCGAGCGTGCGCTCTTTATCGCCCTGCATATGGGCATTCAGGCCCAGTGCTACGCGGTACCCTCGCCGAAAGATATGCTTACCGTGCGGGTGCGTGAGTTCGGTGCCCGCCTCGGTGCGCTGGCCGACCTCTACCTCTTTAAGCGCGAGCCGCGCTTCTTAGGGCCGCTGGTCCCCATCCCGGCCCTGCCAGAAGTTCCGGAAGATGCCCAAGGCTATCCGGCGGTCACGCCGGAGCAGCTGCTGGAGCAGCAAAAAAAGCTAAAGTAGCAGATTTAATAATGAGTGGGATATCACTCATTGGCTACTCAATCCTCGAATAATGAGTGAAATAAGTTACATTAATTGCCAGCCTGGCGATTAATGAGTAATATTTCACTCATCGGGTTTCAGGCGGCGGGAGATTTAATGGAAACATTAACCATACAGGCTTATCAGAAGGATGAGTGGATTGATATCGCCTTACTGACCTTCCCTGAAAGCGATAACGATAACTGGCAGATAACCCGGGTGGAGTATTTACTGGACTATGCCCTCGAGTTTCTGGATCGCGACGATACTCACGCCGTTTCGATGAATAACCCGGTGTCGCTCTTTTTCGATGACATCATTCCCAGCGGCGCGAGCCGCCGCTACTGGATCAATTTCCTTGATATTGGCGATCTGCCGGTCGGCCAGCAAAATTTTATTCTGCTGAAATATGGCACCATGTCTCCGGTAGGCAACCTGCGTATAAAAGAGTCGGTTCCCGATTACGATGCCGGGGCAGACGGCAGAACATTCACCGTGGATGATGTGATTAACCGCGCGGCAGATTTTCTGGATTACGCTCAGGAAAGGGGTGCCGCAGCGGGCGGTGCCACCGGTGCCGGCGGCGAGGCGCCGAAATTATTGCTCCGCTGTCGCGATGATAACGCGGTCTGGATAGATACCTGGCAAAACAAGCCCGGGAATCAGGACGCCTCTTACCTGGTGAAGTATCCCAGAGGCGCCAGAACGGAAATTGACTGTAATATTCTCAGAGCGGAATATCACTATTACCACGAGCTTACCGCGCTGGGATTTTCCACCATCCCTGTCCACAATATGCGTCTCGAGGAAGGGCTAAATTACCCTTCCCTGTGGCTGCCACGCTTCGATATCAGGATAGACGACAGGGGCAAAGTAGACAGACTC
>DKMV01000282.1:11066-15787 GCA_002469605.1 Leclercia sp. UBA7405 | reverse complement strand
CTGAATGCTCAGCGTGGCCCCGCCGATGACGGCGAGAATAATCATGATAATAGTCATAATACCGTTACCCCTGTGCCACCAGAATCAGTGCGGCGATGATGAAAATCAGCGCGATAATGCGCTTCACGTCTATTTTGCGGTGCGGCGTGCCCAGCAGACCGTAGTGGTCAATGATCAGGCTTTTGAAGACCTGCCCTGCCAGAATGCCGATCATGGTCATGGCGATACCGATAGCCGGGGTGGTTACGGTCAGAATGATGACGTAAACCGGCCCCAGTACCCCGCCCAGCAGTTGCCATGAGGGCTGAGAAAAGAAAGAGGGGCTGTTGCGCGGACTGAAAAAAAGCATCAGCAGGAAGGTAAGCGCCGCACCCACCCCAAAGACGCTGAAGGTTGCCCAGAGATCGCCGACCTCGCCCCCCAGCGGCCCCAGCAGACCCGCCTCGACGGACAATCCCATCCCACCGGCGACCACAAGTAAAATCAAAATTAGCTGCATAGCAAAACTCTCCCGTTATTCAGGTCCGAGAGCGTACGCCGGTATAATGATGAGAAAAATGGTATAATGCGCTAAACACCTGTGCAGGATTTGCATCAATGACCGACGCTGGCAATATCACCCTTCGTGCGCTGCACATTTTTATCGATGTGTATGAGAGCCAAAACTTTTCGCTGGTTGCCCGCCGGGAGGGGATCTCCGCCTCCCAGGTCTCGCGGGTGATCCACCAGCTTGAGGATGCGCTCGGCCAGCAGCTTTTTTATCGCAATACCCGCTCGATTATCCCGACGGAGAGCGGCCATCTGTTTGTCCGCTACGCCCGGGCCATTGGCGGCAATCTGGAAGAAGCGCGCCGGGAGCTGAATGAAAGAACCCTCGAGCCGACCGGGCTTATTCGCATCAACGCCCCAGTATTCTTTGGCCAGCGCCACGTGGCGCCGGGTCTGCCAGCTCTGAGCGAACGCTATCCCCGCCTGAACATTGAGCTGACGTTAACCGATGATTTTATCGATCCGCACCGGGACGCCGCGGATGTGATTTTTCGCATCGGCGCGCTGACAGACTCCTCTTTTCACGCCCGGGTATTCGGGCAGCAGGCTTACCATCTGGCGGCGTCGCCCGCCTACCTGCGCAGGTTTGGCACCCCCGAAAACCCGGAGGAGCTTGCCCGTCATCAGTGCCTGGTTTATCGCGGCTCGTCCGGCCCCAACCGCTGGCTGTTTCGCACAAAGGGCGAGGAGTGGGTGCACTATCCGGTGTCGCCGCTGATGTCATCTAATAACGCCGAAACATTGCTTATCGCCGCGCTGGGGGGAATGGGGCTGGTGCTGTTTCCCGACTGGCTGATTGGGGAGCGGCTACAGAGCGGCGAGCTGACCGCCCTGCTGCCGGAGTATGAAGGGGCGATTAATACCGAGCCGCTGTACATCGCGGCGCTCTATCCCCACACGCGTCATCCGCCGCTGAACGTCCGGGCGGTAATCGATCACTACCTTGACGTGTTTGGCACGCCGCCGTACTGGCAGTCGGCCAGCCGGACCCGCTGAGTCGGCTGGCCTGCGGGCTAGCCTTTAAGCTTTTTCACCAGCGCGGTAGCAACTGCTTTGGAGCTGGCCGGGTTCTGGCCGGTGATCAGATTGCCGTCTTCCACCACGTAGGGCTGCCAGTCAGGGCCTTTGGAGTAGTTGGCGCCAGCGGCGATAAACTCATCTTCAATCAGGAAGGGCACCACCTCTGTTAATCCAACGCCCTCCTCTTCACCGTTGGTGAAGCCGGTCAGATTGCGGCCCTTGATCAGCAGCGCCCCATTCTCGGCTTTCACGTGGCGCAGCACCCCCGGCGCATGGCAGACAAAGCTGATCGGCTTTTGGGCACGCACGAAAGACTCAATCAGCGCGATGGAGTCCGCCGACTCGGCCAGATCCCACAGCGGGCCGTGCCCGCCCGGATAAAAGACGCTGTCGAACTCATCCTGAGATACCGTTTCCAGCTTCACCGTATTTGCCAGCGCCTGCTGGGCCGCCTTGTCGCTTTTGAAGCGGGCGGTCAGCTCGGTCTGGAATTCTGGCTGGTCACTTTTCGGATCCAGCGGCGGCTGGCCGCCAGCGGGCGAAGCGATGGTTACGCTGGCGCCGGCATCGGTAAAGACATAGTAAGGGGCGGCAAACTCTTCGAGCCAGAAGCCGGTCTTCTTGCCGGTGTTGCCGAGCTCGGCGTGGGAGGTGAGAACCATTAAAATTTTCATCTTGTCTCCTTAGTGATAACTCTGGAGAAAAGCATGGGTCATAACGGACGGATTGACCAGCTGTACGGGTCAGGAGAAGGGGAAACGCACGGGAAGAGGCGGTATTTCAGGGCATCCATGCCCCTTTTCGGATTATTCGAAGTACACGTCCGGGTGTTCAGAGAGCGACACAAACGTTTTGCTCTCTTTGTCGAGGGCGTGGATGGCCCCGCTTTCAATATCGTAGACCCAGCCGTGCAGGCGCAGCGCGTTATCGCGCAGGCCAACCGCCACGGACGGATGGGTTTTGATGTTGTTCAGCTGGGCGATGACGTTTTCCTGCACCATGGCATTCACTTTATCCGTCTCGTTGTCCCAGCTTTTCTTGTCCACTACCGCTTTTGCCGCATCGGAATAGCGCAGCCAGTGCGCCACCGCCGGCATCGGCTCAAGGTCCTGGCTGGCAGCGATCGCCTTCATGGCGCCGCAGTTGGAGTGGCCGCAAATCACGATATCGGTCACGCCCAGGGCCACAACCGCATATTCGATGGTGGCCGATACGCCGCCCGGCTCGGGACCAAACGACGGCACGATATTGCCCGCATTACGAATCACAAAGAGCTGTCCCGGCTCCTGCTGGGTCACCAGCTCTGGCACCAGACGGCTGTCGGAGCAGGAGATAAAAAGCGCTTTGGGGTTCTGGCTGGAGGCCAGGCTGCGAAAGAGTTCTTTACGTTGTGGGAAAATCTCTTTCTGGAAGTTGAGGAAACCCTCAATGATATGTTGCATAGCACTGTCTCTTTTTCGGTTTTATTAACTGCATGATAAAGATCACAGTTTTAAAGTGTACCACCGGCAGGTAAAAGCGGAAGAAGAAATCCGCTTGATGACACGATTTGAAAGCGGCTCCCCGGCCTGGCCGGAGAGCCATGTTCAGAACTGATAACTGAGGCTGACCGAGAGGTTACGCGGCTCCCCGTATACCGCCGAGTCGTCCAGATAGGCGTAGTATTCACGATCGAAGAGGTTGCTGATATTGCCCTGGATCGCCAGCTGCTTCGTCAGCTGGTAGCGGGCAAAGAGATCCACCAGCGGATAGCTGCCCTGATACAGGCGTTGGGTGTCGCCGTCCGGTCCGGTTACGTCCTTAAAGACCCGGTTTTGCCAGTTTACGCCGCCGCCGAGGGTCAGCGCCTCCAGCACCGGCACCCGGTAACGGGTAAAGAGCTTCAGCTGGGTTTGCGGGGCATAGCTGTTAAAGCGCCCGCTGTTGTCCCGCGCCACATAGCGCGTGGCGCTGAAGGTCAGCTGCAGATTGTCGGTTACCGCGCCGTTAACTTCGAACTCCGCCCCCTTGCTCACCGCCCCGTCCGTTTCCCGGTACGCCTGCTCGCTGGAGCCATTCACAAACCCGCCGCTGATGGCCTCCGCCGCATGCTCCTGCTCAATACGGAAAATAGCGAAATTGGTGGTCAGGCGGCCATCGGCCCAGTCGGCCTTCAGCCCGGTTTCATAATTTTTACCCGTCACCGGCGAGAGCCAGGCTCCGCTGGTTGTGCGTTTGGTTTGCGGAGCAAATATCGAGGTATAGCTGGCGTAGCCCGACAGGCTGTCGGTGATGTCATACACCACGCCTCCGTAGGGGGTGAGGTTATATTTACCCATCTCGCCGCTGCTGCCGCTGGTGCTGTACCGGGTGTAGCGCACCCCGACGATCAAGGCCAGGGGATCCGCTATCGACAGGCGGGCCGCCGTATAGGCCGATTTCTGGCGGACAATATCGTCCGCGTTGCGATACCAGTCGCCCCAGGTCGGCTCTGCCACGCTGCCGTCCCAGCTATTGCTGAAGATGCCCATCTGGCTGCTCTCCAGCGGACCATCCCGGCTTTCGGTGTCGTTGTGCTGGCGGCTGTAGCTGGCGCCCGCCATCAGCTGATGCTGACGCCCGAGCAGCTCAAAGGGTCCGCTGGCGTAAGCATCGTACGAGTCGAGGCTGCGCTCGCCGCGATCTTTACTGCCCCAACCGGTGGTGTCCGCGCCGGTGTTCACGTCCGGATTGCCCATCACGTAGAGCAGCGTGTCGTTAAAGCTCTGCTCGCCGTGCGTGCCGTTCAGGCGAAACGACCAGCCGTTATCCCAGTCGTGCGTCAGGGTGGCGAAGACCTTGCGGGATTCCGTCTCGTATCCCGTCCAGTTGGCGGAAGTATTCGTGCTGCGATGATAGTGGGTACGCGAACCGTCGCTGAACAGGCTCGGCAGGCCGCCCCAGGTGGGATTTGCGGTGTTGTTTTGCTGATAGCTCCAGCCCAGCGACAGAGTGGTGTTGCGGGCGATATCGGCATCCACGACGCCATAGAGGAATTTCTTTCTTTTATGGTAGCGATCCAGCCAGCTGTCCTGATCCTGGTAACCGGTAATTACCCGGCCACGCAGGCTGCCATCGCCGTTAAGCGGCGTCGAGAGATCGGCCAGGTAGCGCTGTTTGTTCCAGCTGCCGTA
>DKMV01000282.1:10459-10824 GCA_002469605.1 Leclercia sp. UBA7405 | reverse complement strand
CCGCGCACCACCTCGATGCGATCATAGATGGCGGTATCTTCCGCCGCGTCGCCAAAGTTCCAGGCATCCCCCGTCGAGGTGGGAATACCGTCGTAGGAGAAGCTGGTGATTTCAAAGCCGCGAGAGAAGTAACTTGTGCGCTCGCTGTCGATCGCCTGCGAGGAGACGCCGGTGGCGTTGGTGAGCACCTCGTCGACCGTCTGCAGATCCTGATCCGCCATGCGCTGGGTCGTCACCACGCTTACCGCCTGCGGAATGTCGCGCGGCGCAAGCAGCATTTTGGTGCCGACGCGGGTGGTTTTTACCGTGTAATCCCGATCGGCGTCGGCCGCCCCCTCACTGCTGCCATACACCATCATCTCCTG
>DKMV01000282.1:1548-10324 GCA_002469605.1 Leclercia sp. UBA7405 | reverse complement strand
AGCTCCTCCGCCGCCTGCGCCGGCTGCACCAGCGCGTGGATCGCCAGCGCCAGCAGCGAAACGGCCACCCCGTGTTTGGCTCGCGGCCTGTCTGTAAAGGTCATACCCTGCCCTGCCTTAATAGTTGTTGTGTGCAATTTATTTAATAATGCGAATACCAATGAGAACTATTTGCTTTTGATAAGGTGAGCAATGTAAGGGATATGTCAGGAAATGTATAGAGGCGGTCATCGCCAGGCGGGAAAAAGTTAACCGCACGGATTGCGACGTGCAGGGTTAAAGCGGCTTGCTTATACTCTCCCACTGGAAACAACTGACAATGCAGGTGACTAATGGAAATCGATCTCGATAATCTGGTATTTAACGGGCTGGATGAAGCCGAAGAGCGCAACGCGGAACGTCTGGAAGATGCCGATAAAAAGGCGCAGGCCATTGTTGCCGACGACGACTGCGGCGACGCCTGTAAGATCTGACAACACGCCCCCGGTAGCCTTACCGGGGGCTTTTTCTTTATTCAGGCCATCATTTATTCAGACTATCAATGGCCTTTTGGGCACATGCTTCGTCGAGATGGCCTCCCGGCGCGCCGCCAATGCCAATGGCGCCGATGACCTCATCGCCCTCTTTCACCGGCAACCCACCGGCCAGCAGCAGGAAGCCCGGCACGTCGCGCATATTCTGCGCCCCGGCGTTGCTCTGGGCCGACTCCATCACCTTGCCGGACGGATTTTTAGTACTCAGGGCCGTATAGGCTTTCATTTCGCTGGCTTTCACCGTATGCGGCCCGGCGTTATCGCTCCGCTGCACCGCTTTTACGATGCCTGCCCGGTCGACCACCGTCACTGAAACCTGGTAGTTCTGGGCGCTACAGGCCTGGATCGCCGCCGTCGCCAGCTGGTTCGCCTCGGCTAACGACAGGCTCTTTTGTGAAAGGGTTTCTGCCTGCGCCGCAGCGCTCACCATACCTGCCGCCAGGGCGGCTGCCATCATCAACTTTTTCATCGCGCACTCTCTTGTCAGTGGAAACCGCTCCAGCGTACAAAAGCGCAGGATGAAACGTTATTCGGTTGAATACGCACTGCACCTGGTAGTTATACCAGGTGCAATTTGTCATATTCGCGGATGGCCTGTACCAGGCTGGTGACCCCCAGTTTGGCGAAGATGGCGGCCCGGTGGGCTTCGACGGTGCGCGGTGAGAGGTTCAGCCGCCCGGCCACCTCTTTATTGCTGCGCCCTTCCATCAGCGCCTGCAAGACCTCATGTTCCCGGGCGGTGAGCTGCCCGAAGAGCGCCATCACGCGCCGGGACTCCTGCCAGCGCGCCGCGCGCTGCCTGCTCTCCTCCAGCGCGCGACCAATGGTTTCGATCAGCTTGTCGGCATCCAGCGGCTTGGTGAAAAATTCAAATACCCCGTTATGAAACGCCCGGCGGCAGGCATCGATGGTGCCGTGCCCGGTCATCAGGATCGTCGGCAGCAGCGGCCAGGGCCACTGCCCCTCCTCCAGCCATGCCAGCCCCCCTTTGCCCGGCATGCGCATATCCAGCAGCAGGCAGCCGGTCAGAGAGGGCTCCTCGCGATGCTCATCGGTAAAAGCCGCTACGCTGTCATAGGGGGCCACCCGCCAGCCCATGGCCGAGAGTAAAAAGGCCAGCGACTCCCGCACGGCGGCATCGTCGTCAATCAGGTATACCAGGTTATCCATGCGCCAGGCTCTCCGGATGGGTGAAGTGTAAAACAATCTGCGCGCCGCCTTCCGGCGCGTTATTCAGGGCGATGGTGCCGTTCATTCTCTCCACCAGCGACTCGGTTAAGGTCATCCCCAGCCCGATCCCGCCCTCGCGACCGCTATAAAAAGGCATAAAGGCGTGCCGGAGCGCCTCGGGGCTAAAGCCGGGCCCGCCGTCGCTGAGGGTAATGATGACGCGATCCTCCCGCCGTCGGCTGGCGATATGCACCCACCCCGTCGGGCGCTCCTGCTGGGCCTGAATGGCGTTGCTGAGCAGGTTATGCAGCACCTGCTCCAGCCACAGCCGGTCTGCCAGCACCGTTCGTCCATCGGCGGAGAAGTCGTGGGTGACGCGCACCTGCTCGGCCGTGCGCTCATGCTCGAGTAAATTACCTACCTGCTGCCAGCATCCGGCCAGATCCACTGCCTGTAGCGCGACCGGCTCTTCGGCTACGTGTCGGCGAAAGCGGGTCAGCAGCTCGCCTATGCGCCGGGTTTGTACCAGCGCGGCATCCAGCGCCTGCCCCACGGCCTCCGCATTCTCCTGACGCAGCTGATGACGGGCGCCCTGCAGCCAGGTCTGGGCGGCAGTGAGCGGCTGGTTGATCTCATGCACAATCCCGGCGGTGATCTCCCCGAGCGTATTCAGCCTCGCGTGCTGGTAATAGCGGGCGCGCCGATCGGCATTTTGCCGCTGCAGGCGCTGCCAGATAATCACCCTCACCGCCCCGCTCACCAGCCCGCAGGCGATAAAGAGCAGCAGAAAGGGCCACGCCTTGACCTTAAGCCAGGCAGGCTCTGCGTCGGCAGATAGCATGAAGGGCTGGGTGTGCTGGGTGAATGAGCGCTGCCAGCGCCAGAGCGCCTGCGATATGGATTTGGCCCCCGCGTCGCGGAGGGCGAGATCGAGGCGGCTAAAACGGTGGGACGTAGCCAGCAGAGGCGTTAAATCGATCTGCACGCGGATCTGCCGCCAGGGGTTATAAAGCCAGTATTGATTCGCGCCGGTAGGCTCCACGCGCGCGCCGTCAAGGGGGCGATTTCGCGTCTTTTGCAGGCCGGTTATTTGCGGGAATTTTTTACGTAACGCCGCCAGATCCTCGTCGCCGTTCAGCAGGGGGAGTACCGATTCGTTCTGGGTGAGCACGGCACTAATGGCTGAATAGAGGCTTGTGAAATCCCGGTCGAGATCCCAGTACTGGCGGCGGAGCTGTTCGGCATAGAGCAGCGCGCTCCCGAGCACGCACAGGGCGAGCCAGAGCAGGAGGCTGCGTCTGATAAAAGTTTTGCTGTTCATCCGGTTAGCTGGCGTTAAGGGTTGGCGCCAGAAACCTTAGCAGGTTGTGGAGTGGTGAACAAAAGCACTTCTGCTCAGGGTGACGGAACGCACACCTCGTTCCAGTAGGTTTCCCGCACGTGGCGGTGCTCAGCGTTGCGTTTGCTCATGGAACCACTCCGGGTCGATATTGGCGATATCCACGCCATACAGGCTGGCCACGGGCAGAATGGATTCAATAATACGTTGCGCGCTGTTCTCTGTGGGTGGCGCAAAAAACCGCCGTAACGTACTGATGATCTTTTTCATTGCCCTGCTCCTCGCCGTTTGTCTGATGACAGTTAATCAGCAAAACCGCGCCTGCGGAAATGCCAATACCGGCAGAGGATGTGCAGTAAGTGCAAAAGCAGATGGCGCGGCTGCGGGGGAGACCAACGTGCGCCCGATGCGGATGAGAGGCGCTTAGCCCGCCAGCGCTTTGATGACCCTCTCCATGGCTTCTGTGGTCAGCGCACTGCGCTGTATGCGCTGGTTCGCCAGCGAGGTGCGCACCACCCCGGCGATGACAATATGTTTTGGCTCCTGGCCTAAATCACGCATCTCAAGAACAACCTTCCCGACTACCCGGCACATCTCCTGATACAGCGCGTCGTCTTTGCTCACATTGCCCATGGCTCTTGCTCCATTGCCTGAAAACTTCAGCTTAAAGCATTAACTGGTCTTATACAAAAAAGAAACCCGGCGCACAACGCGCCGGGCTTTTTATCGCGAAAACAAGCGATTAGTTATTTACCGGGATCACCGCGCCTTTATATTTGGTGCGGATCCAGTCCTGGATCTCTTTAGAGTGCAGCACGTTCACCAGCGCGACGATATCTTTCTTCTTCTCGTCACCGCGGTGCACGGTGATGATGTTGGCATACGGGTTGTTCTCACCGCTCTCTACCGCAATCGGGTCGTGAACCGGATCCAGACCGGCGTCGATGGCGTAGTTGGCGTTGATCACCACCGCAGCGCCTTCGTCGTTGTTATACATCTGCGGCAGCAGAGAGGCTTCGACGTTCGGGGTGAACTGCAGCTTTTTCGGGTTCTCCACGATATCGCTGATGCGCGCGGTCACTTTGTCGATGCCCGGCTTCAGCTTGATCACGCCCTCTTTTTCGAAGATAGAGAGGATACGACCCTCTTCGGATACGGCGTCACGCATGATGATTTTGCCGCCTTCCGGCAGATCTTTCAGCGACTTGTATTTTTTGGAGTAGATGCCGATCGGCTCGATGTGGATCGCGCCGGCGCTGACGAAATCGTACTCTTTATCACCGGCGTGATCTTTCAGCACGCTGTTCAGATAAGGGATGTGCTGGAAGTAGTTGGCGTCGATATCACGACCCGCCAGCGCGGTGTTCGGCAGGATATAATCCTGGAAGGGTTTGATCTCCAGATCGATACCCTGTTTTGCCAGGATAGGCTTGGCCTGCTCCAGGATCTCCGCGTGCGGGGTGTTGGACGCGCCCACGGTCAGGGTATCTGCCCAGGAGGCAAAGCTCAGGGCGCTCAGGGTGGCGGCGGCTATCAACGTCAGCGTTTTTTTCATGATGATGGTTCCTGTGTGTTGTTGTGTTTATCTTTTATCAAGAATGGAGGTAATGATGTCGCCGCAGAACTGGATAATGAAAACGATGATTAAGATCGTCACCGTTGCCACCAGCGTGACATCACCATGGTTGCGCTGGAATCCTTCCAGATAAGCCAGATTTCCCAGACCGCCGGCGCCAATCACCCCGGCCATGGCGCTGTAACTCACCAGGGCGATCAGCGTCACCGTGATGCCAGACACCAGCGCGGGGGAGGATTCCGGCAGTAAAACCCGAAAAATTAAGGTGCTGAGGCGGGCCCCCATGGAGCGCGTGGCTTCGATAACCCCTTTGTCCACCTCGCGCAGGGCGATCTCCACCAGGCGTGCATAGAACGGCGCAGCGCCGACAATCAGGGCCGGCAGCGCGGCGTTGGCGCCGAGAATGGTCCCCACCACGGTTTTGGTGAAGGGGATCAGCAGCACAATCAGGATGATGAACGGGATCGAGCGGAACACGTTCACTACGATCGAAATCACGCTATAGACCGTGCGGTTATGGAACATGCCGCCGCGGGCGGTTAAAAAGAGCGCCAGGCCAAGGACCAGCCCCAGCACGAAGGTGGCGATGCCCGACAGCGCGGTCATGTACAGCGTTTCCAGGGTCGCCGCCCAGAGCTGGTCCCATTTCAGGTGCGGGAAGAGATTCTCAGCCATGTTTAATTACCTCGCCTTCAATATCACTGTGCTGCAGGTCGGCGAGGATATTGTTCAGTTGTTCTTCGGTTGCCACCACGTGCACCCAGAGCTGTCCGAAGACGCCGTGGGCGGTTTGCGTCATTTTGCCGTGCAGGATGTTAAAGGGCAGGCCGTAGCGCAGAGTCAGTTCGCCCACAATGGGCTGATGGGTGCTGTGTCCGGTAAAGGTCAGTTTGATAACGGTGCCCTCAAGCCCGCTTGCCAGCTCCGGGTTAAAGGCCTCCTCTTCCGCATACTGGCTCACCTGGCGCACAAACTGGCGGGTGATAGGCTGCTGCGGATGGGTAAAGACCTGCAATACTTCGCCCTCTTCCACCACTTTGCCGTTCTCCATCACCGCCACCCGGTCGCAGATTTTCCGCACCACGTGCATCTCGTGGGTGATAAGGACAATGGTCAGCTTAAAGCGGCGGTTAATATCCAGCAGCAGATCGAGGATCTGATCGGTGGTCTGCGGATCCAGCGCCGAGGTGGCTTCGTCGCACAGCAGGACGTCCGGGCTGTTGGCCAGCGCCCGGGCGATGCCCACGCGCTGCTTCTGCCCGCCGCTCAGCTGGGAGGGGTAGGCATTTTCACGCCCTTTCAATCCCACCAGATCGATGAGTTCGGCGACCCGCGCCCTGATTTTTGCTTTAGGTACGCCGGCAATCTGCATGGAGAAGGCAATATTTTCGCTGACCGTGCGCGACCAGAGCAGGTTGAAGTGCTGAAACACCATACTGATTTTCAGGCGCGCCTGGCGCAGGGCCTCCCCTTTGGCCGCCGAAATGGTCTGCCCGTTAATGGTTACCGTGCCGGAAGTCGGTTTTTCCAGCCCGTTGAGCAGACGGATCAGGGTGCTTTTCCCGGCGCCGCTGTAGCCAATAATGCCGTAAATTTGTCCCTGTTCGACCGTCAGGTTAACGTCATCAACGGCGGTCAGAGCCACTTTTCCGTTATCAAAAATCTTCGAAATATTCCTGAGAACAATCATTCTTATAATTATCCGTGCCGCGCATAGCGGTTTAGCAGTATGGATGTCCAAACGATAGTAAACAGCGGGTATCATCTTTGAAATGAACAAAAAAGCATTTCATATAACTTTAGGTGCTAAGAGGCATTATGGCTGGCGAAAGCGGGGTTAGTACAATTTCAGCAATGATTATCTGTCGGATGCAAAAGCCACCAGCTATGCCAGCCCAAAATGGCTATTTTTTCCGCAATTTATGCTGATATAGCCATCTCTCCCTCTGGAGCACTTTACGTCTTGCTATCCTTACCGCCGAAATAAGCATTTATATTCCTTCTGGTTCTAATACACAGAAGAATGTTCTTTATCAGCAAAATTTGCTGGTCCTATCATCCAGCCATGCCCCATTTACAGGAAATGATCATGGCAATTTATCACTCCGTCACCGAACTCATTGGCCAGACGCCGCTTATTCAGCTGCACAAACTGGATACCGGCCCCTGCGCGCTTTTTTTAAAGCTGGAAAACCAGAACCCCGGCGGCTCTATCAAAGACCGGGTGGCGCTGTCGATGATTAACGAAGCCGAGCGTCAGGGCCTCCTCGCCCCCGGCGGCACCATTATTGAGGCCACCGCCGGCAATACCGGGCTGGGGCTGGCGCTGATTGCGGCGCAAAAAGGCTACGCCCTGACTCTGGTGGTGCCCGACAAAATGAGCCGGGAAAAGATTTTCCACCTGCGGGCGCTGGGCGCCAGAGTAGTGCTTACCCGCTCGGACGTGGGCAAGGGTCATCCGGATTACTACCAGGATTACGCCCGGCGTCTGGCCGATGAGACACCCGGTGCCTTCTATATCGATCAGTTTAATAACGTCGCCAACCCGCTGGCGCACAGCACCACCACCGCGCCGGAACTGTTCGAGCAACTGGCCGGGAACATCGATGCCATCGTGGTCGGCGTGGGATCCGGCGGCACCCTGGGCGGCCTGCAGGCCTGGTTTGCCGAACACTCGCCCCACACCGAGTTCGTGCTGGCCGACCCCGCCGGCTCGGTGCTGGCCGATCAGGTTGAAACCGGCCGCCATCAGGAGGCGGGCTCCTGGCTGGTGGAGGGCATTGGCGAGGACTTCATCCCGCCGCTGGCCCATATCGAGGGGGTACGCCAGGCCTGGCGCATCACCGACCGGGAAGCCTTCACCACCGCCCGGGCGCTGCTGAAAACCGAAGGCATTCTGGCGGGCTCCTCCACCGGCACGCTGCTGGCAGCCGCCCTGCGCTATTGCCAGGCGCAAACCACGCCGAAACGGGTGGTCACCTTCGCCTGCGACAGCGGCAATAAATACCTGTCAAAAATGTTTAACGACGACTGGATGCGCCAGCAGGGACTGATTGCCCGCCCGCAGGCCGGCGATTTAACCGACTATATCGCCCTGCGCCATGACGAAGGGGCCACCGTCACCGCTCAGCCGGACGATACCCTGGCAACCGTGCTGGCCCGCATGCGCCTGTATGACATCTCCCAGCTGCCGGTGCTCGACAACGGCAAGGTCGTGGGGATCGTCGATGAATGGGATCTGGTGAGCCATATTGCCGGTGACGGCGCGCGCTTCGCCTTACCCGTTGCGCAAGCCATGACCCGCCAGGTTGAAAGCCTCGATAAAAGGGCGTCAGAAAGCGCCCTGAAAGCCATTTTCGATCGCGGCCTGGTCGCCGTGATCACCGACAATCAGCGCTTTATGGGGCTGGTTACCCGCAGCGATGTCCTCACCGCCTGGCGCAATCGCCAGCGTCAATAAGGAGAAGGTTATGAAAAGTCTGGCTACGCTAAGCGTTCACAGCGGCGAATTCCAGGATGCGCACGGGGCGGTGATGCCGCCTATCTATGCCACCTCGACCTTTGCGCAACCGGCGCCGGGGCAGCACACCGGCTACGAATACTCCCGCAGCGGCAACCCCACGCGCCACGCGCTGGAGACGGCCATCGCCGAACTGGAGGGCGGCAGCCGCGGCTTTGCCTTTGCCTCCGGGCTGGCGGCCATCGCCACGGTCCTCGAGCTGCTGGATAAAGAGAGCCATATCGTTGCCATCGACGACGTCTACGGCGGCACTTATCGACTGATTGAGAACGTGCGCCGCCGCAGCACCGGGTTACAGGTAAGCTGGGTGAAGCCGGACGATCTCGCCGGGCTGGAGGCCGCCATCCGTCCGGATACGCGGATGATCTGGGTAGAGACGCCCACTAACCCTCTGCTAAAGCTGGCGGACCTGGCGGCTNNAAGCGGCCATTCGTACGGAAACCCGAATGATCTGGGTGGAAACGCCCACCAATCCGCTGCTGAAGCTGGCCGACCTGGCCGCCATTGCCGACGTGGCCCGCCGCCACCGGCTGATTAGCGTGGCCGACAACACCTTTGCCTCGCCGGCGATCCACCGCCCGCTGGCATTTGGTTTCGACCTGGTGGTGCACTCGGCTACCAAATACCTCAACGGCCAC
>DKMV01000282.1:0-1417 GCA_002469605.1 Leclercia sp. UBA7405 | reverse complement strand
CGGCCACTCCGACGTGGTGGCAGGCCTGGCGGTAGTGGGTGATAACAGCGACCTTGCAGAAAAGCTTGGCTATCTGCAAAACGCGGTTGGCGGCGTGCTCGATCCCTTCAGCAGCTTCCTGACCCTGCGCGGCATTCGCACCCTGGCGCTGCGGATGGAAAGACACAGCGCCAACGCCCTTGCCATTGCGCAATGGCTGGAAAATCATCCGCAGGTAGAGCGGGTCTGGTATCCGGGGCTGGCATCCCATCCGCAGTATGATCTTGCCCGGAGCCAGATGGCGTTGCCGGGCGGGATGATCTCGGTGGTGATTAAAGGGGATGGCGAACGCGCCACGCGGATAATTCAAAATCTTAAACTCTTTACCCTGGCAGAGAGTTTGGGCGGCGTAGAGAGCCTGGTAAGCCAGCCCTACAGCATGACTCATGCCTCGATTCCGCTTGAACAGCGTCTGGCCAACGGTATCGTGCCGCAGCTCATTCGCCTGTCGGTGGGCATTGAAGAGGCCAGCGATCTGATCGCCGATCTGGAACAGGCGCTGAAAAACTGACCTTATTGCGGTATGGTTTGCCCATGCCGCAACATCCCCTCTCTCGCCTTAACGCGTTGATAACAATCCATTGTGAATCTGCACATAAATTTTTTGAAACGCTGTTTTCATTTTCCTTTTACCTATTTTTAAGCGTATAATGCGCGCCTAATTCCTGATGAATGGTTTCAGCGCTTGGACAATAAAAAACAACGCATAAAAAATCCCTTCTCTTTCTGGGCTGAGACACAGGCACACATTCTTCTGCACGCTCATTTGATGTCACCTATCCTTACAGCGTGTCATATAAAATTTCGCAACACAGGTTTGACTCCGCGGCCCCACGCGCCCGGGGCGAGATTCCCATATCCTTCCCAACTTAAAGACTAAGACTGTCATGAAAAAGACGAAAATTGTTTGCACCATCGGCCCGAAAACCGAATCTGAAGAGATGCTGACCAAAATGCTGGACGCCGGCATGAACGTGATGCGTCTGAACTTCTCTCACGGTGACTATGCTGAACACGGCCAGCGCATCCAGAACCTGCGCAACGTGATGAGCAAGACCGGTAAAAAAGCAGCAATCCTGCTGGATACCAAAGGTCCAGAGATTCGTACCATCAAACTGGAAGGCGGTAACGACGTTTCGCTGAAAGCGGGACAGACCTTCACCTTCACTACTGACAAGTCCGTTGTCGGCAACAGCGAAATCGTTGCTGTAACCTATGAAGGCTTCACCAACGACCTGTCCGTTGGCAACACCGTGCTGGTGGATGATGGCCTGATCGGTATGGAAGTCACCGCCATTGAAGGTAACAAAGTTATCTGTAAAGTGCTGAACAACGGCGACCTGGGCGAGAACAAAGGCGTTAACCTGCCGGGCGTCTC
>DKMV01000337.1:4939-5640 GCA_002469605.1 Leclercia sp. UBA7405 | reverse complement strand
GCGCGGCAACGGCGGCCACTACCACGGCAGCTACCGGCAGGGGCCACAGAGGGAAGCGGCGTTTTTTCACTGCCACCGGCGCGGGCTCGGCCTCTTCAGGGAGAGTCACCGGAAGCGGCTCGGCGGTATAGAGCTCGTCTGGCGTGATCTTCACCAGCGACGGAGGGGCAATCAGGGGCTCGTCGGCTTTTTCAAACACAATTTCCGGGGCAGGTTCCGGCTCCGGTTCTTCGACGGGAGCAGGGATCTCCACCGGACGCAGGGATTCACGCAGGCAGTCGAGCACGTCCTCCCGGGCGCTTTCGTTGAGATTTACAAAGCCCCAGAAGGTGAGGACCGGTTTGCCCTCGACCAGGTAGATAAAGTTCTCGCCGGGGAACTGAAACGCTTTGGCGAGCAGCGAGCCAAAAAGCTGCTGCGCCGTTTTCGGCGACTGAAGGGATTTTTTACTCAGGGAGGTGACGCTTGCCAGCGTGCTTTCCAGCAGGCGCAGGGCGCGATAGCGGGCATCTTCATCGGCGGCTTTCCAGCTGCTGACCTCGCCCTCGATGGGGGCGTACCAGTCCACCCGGTCGCCCTCGTCGTTCACCTGCGGGATCGCCAGACAATCGACGAGAGACTGCTGTTTGCGCAGGCGCAGCGCTTCGCGAATTTGCAGGGCAGATTCAAAAACGGCCTGCCCGCCGCCGCCAACGGCCTGA
>DKMV01000337.1:1927-4806 GCA_002469605.1 Leclercia sp. UBA7405 | reverse complement strand
CCGCCGCCGCCAACGGCCTGAAAATCATCAAGTTTGCCGCTACGTAAAAGTGTTTTTGCCACGATTGGATCCCATAGACTTCTTCACGCGTTTACTTTACGGAATCTGTCTGCAAGCAAACGGCAGAAGAGACGGCAAAAGGGGCAATTTCTTACGCCATTGAGCGCAGGGAAAGTACTTGACCTGCAATGGCACTTAAAGCAAATCTGCCTTTGGCGGCTGGCGGGAAAAGCAGCGAAAATAACTGCTTTAGAATAACCTGATAGTGTTTCGTTATTTGCCAGCCCGATTACGCTGTGCTGTTATTACGGTTCTTTATAATAAATCGGAAAAGGGTAATAACGATGTCTACAGGGAAAACACTCCTCGCGCTGGCATTAAGCGCGCTGTTGCCGGCAGGTGCGGCCTGGGCCGCGAATAACGATACGATTATTTACTGTTCCGAGGCGTCGCCTGAGTCTTTTAACCCGCAGATCGCCAGCTCAGGCCCCAGCTTTGTCGCCAGCTCGCAGGTGCTGTATAACCGGCTCATCAACTTCGACCCGGTAAAAAATACCCCGGTGCCGTCGCTGGCCGAATCCTGGACCATCTCCCCGGACGGTAAGACATATACGTTCGCCCTGCGCAAAGGGGTGAAGTTCAACAGCAATAAATTCTTTAAACCCACCCGCGATTTTAATGCCGATGACGTTATTTTTTCGGTGATGCGTCAGAAAGACCCTAAGCATCCATACCACAACGTTTCTCAGGGCAATTACGAATACTTTAACGACGTCGGGCTGGATAAGCTGATTCAGGACGTGAAGAAAGTTGATGATTACCACGTCCAGTTTACCCTGAGCGAGCCGAACGCCGCTTTCCTGGCCGACTGGGGGATGGACTTCGCCTCTATTCTGTCGGCGGAGTATGGCGACGCGATGCTTAAAAAAGGGACGCCGGAAAACGTCGATACCTGGCCGATTGGCACCGGGCCGTACGTGTTGCAGCAGTACAAGGTCGACTCCCTGATCCGCTACGTTGCCAATCCCAACTACTGGGACGGCGAAGTGCCGACCAAACACCTGATCTTCTCCATTACGCCGAACGTGGAGACCCGTCTGGCGAAGCTGCAAACTAACGAGTGCCAGATTATCCCTGCGCCGTCGCCGGTTCAGTTCGATGTGATTAAAAAGAACAAGGATCTGACCCTGCACAGCATCGATGCGCTGAACGTGGGCTATCTGGCGTTCAACACCGAGAAGAAACCCTTTGATAACGTGCTGGTGCGCCAGGCGCTAAACTACGCCACCGACAAAGAAGCCATCGTTAACGCGGTCTTTATGGGCTCCGGCACGGTGGCAAAATCGCCCATCCCGCCAAATATGCTGGGCTTTAATAAAGATCTGAAAGATTACGGCTACGATCCTGAGAAGGCGAAGGCATTGCTGAAGCAGGCCGGGCTGGAGCAGGGCGCCGAAGTCACCCTCTGGTCGATGCCGGTGCAGCGCCCCTATAACCCGAACTCGCGCCGCATCGCCGAGATGATCCAGAGCGACTGGGCGAAGGTGGGCGTGAAGGCGAAGATCGTCTCCTACGAGTGGGGCGAATATCTCTCCGGCATGCGTAAAGGCGAACACGACAGCGCCCTGTTTGGCTGGATGTCGGACAACGGCGATCCGGATAACTTTGCCGACGTGCTGCTGGGATGCGACAGCATCAAAACCGGCTCAAACGCTGCCCGCTGGTGCGATAAGGGGTATGATGAGCTGGTTACCAAAGCGAAGCTGACCAGCGACCCGGCCGCCCGCGCGAAGCTGTACGGCCAGGCGCAGGAGATTTTCTATCAGCAGGCGCCCTGGATCGCCCTGGCGAACGGCAAAACCTTCTTTGCCACCCGCAGCAACGTCAGCGGCTACAGCGTGAGCCTGATGGGCAGCGATTTCTCGAAAGCGAAGTTGAATTAATGTGACGCCCTCTCCCAGGCGGAGGGGGCAACCCTGGAGGAGCTATGTCACACCTGGACGAAGTTATTTCCCGCGTGGACGCCACCATTGCCGAAAGCGTGATTACCCATATGAATGAGCTGCTGATTGAACTCAGCGATGATCCGGATCTGAGCCGGGAAGATCGCTACACCCAGCAGCAGCGTCTGCGCACCGCTATTGCGCATCACGGCAAACAGCATAAAGAGGAGATGGAGGCCCGCCACGAGCACCTGACCCGCGGCGGCACCATCCTGTAATTCAGAACTGGCGTCGGGCCACCAGCCAGGCGCCGATCACCAGCATCACCGCCCCGCAGGTCGGGCCTATCAGTGCGCGCAGCGGAATGCCCTGGCTGCGCACCACGTCCATCACCAGCCCACCGATAAGCTGGCTGGCAACCAGCACCGCGATGGTGGTGGCTGCTCCCACGTACTGATAACCGCTAATGCTGGCAAAGACAAAAAACGAGCCGAGCAGTCCGGGAATTAACGTCCACCAGCGCACCGTGTGCACCAGCTCGCTAAACCCGGCCACCCCGTTTTTAATCAGCAATATCGAGACGAAGAGCACTATCCCGACCAGCGAATTAAGCAGCATGGCGATAAGGATGGTGGAGGAGCTCTGGGTAATACGCACCATCAGGGTGTTCTGCACCACCAGCCCGATGCCGGCGGCCACCAGGAACGCCAGGGTCAGGGACTGGTTCATCCGATGGCGTCCGGATCGCTGCGCTCGTCCAGCTGGAGCTGCATAAAGGTAAGATCCAGCCAGCGGCCAAATTTGGTGCCAACCTGCGGCATCTGCCCGGTCGTGACAAACCCTAAGGTCTCATGCAGGTGGATGGAGCCGTGATTCTGCGCTTCGATCCCCGCCACCATCACATGCTTGCCGATGGCGCGCGCCTCGATAATCAGC
>DKMV01000337.1:1048-1767 GCA_002469605.1 Leclercia sp. UBA7405 | reverse complement strand
TGCATCAGCGCCCGGCCCAGCCCTTTGCCCTGGTGATCCGGATGGACATAAACCGAATGTTCTACCGTATGGCGAAAACCGTCGAAGGCGCGCCAGTCGCCGAAGGAGGCATAGCCGGTAACCACGCCGTCTTCTTCGCTCACCAGTACCGGATAGCCCACCAGGGTGCGGGCTTCAAACCAGGCGATACGGTTGTCGGTATCAACGGTGGTGTCGTTCCAGATGGCGGCGGTATGCAGCACCGCGTGGTTATAGATCTCGCCGATGGCGGCGCAATCCTCTTTACAGGCGTGACGGATAATCATAGAAAACCTCAGGTCGGGATGTTCACTATAGTAGTACGATATGTCACGATATTACACAAGCGGGGCGGGTAAAGGCTACGGCATAAGTCATATCTTTTTGTTATGAGAAACGCCGTTGTAATCCATTACTTTCATTATAGTATTACGGTATGGACAATATGTCAGACAATATAAATCAACGGATAAGCGCCCGAATTCGCCTTGAGCGCGAGTCGCGGGGATGGTCCCTGAGCGAACTTGCCGAGCGGGCAGGGGTATCGCGGGCGATGATCCACAAAATTGAGCGGGCGGAGAGCAGCCCGACGGCAACCCTGCTGGCCCGCCTCTCCGGCGCCTTTGGCATCAGCATGTCCACCCTTATTGCCCGGGCGGAGATGCAGGAGGGCAAACTGCTGCGCTTTGCCAGCCAGCCGG
>DKMV01000337.1:0-902 GCA_002469605.1 Leclercia sp. UBA7405 | reverse complement strand
CGCTTTGCCAGCCAGCCGGTAT
The DNA here is from genome assembly GCA_002469605.1 of Leclercia sp. UBA7405. Taxonomy (GTDB): domain Bacteria; phylum Pseudomonadota; class Gammaproteobacteria; order Enterobacterales; family Enterobacteriaceae; genus Enterobacter. The sequence continues at coordinate 880 of DKMV01000337.1, read as the reverse complement.
GGCGCGATCCCCAGACCCACTACCAGCGGCGGCACGTCTCGCCGCGCACCGATCTGCCTATCGACCTGGTGCAGGTCGAGCTTCCGGCAGGCAGCGATGTGCCAATGCCCGCCTCATCCTATGCCCTGGCGCGCCAGCTTATCTGGCTGCAATCGGGAGAGCTGGTCTTTCTTGAAGGGGAGACTCGCCACGAGATGCGCGCCGGGGATTGTCTGGAGCTCGGGCCACCGAACGACTGCCGGTTTATCAACGAAAGCGGCGAGACCTGCGTCTATCTTGTCGTCCGGCTGAATCAATCCGGCGGGTAATGACCGTGCAGACCTGGAGATAAGGCGCTAATCTCTAAGGACGTTTGTATAAACAGGAGTGATGTATGAGTCAATCTTCGAGCGAAAATCGTCAATGGCTTCTGGCCTCCCGTCCGTATGGTGCCCCTACCGCCGATAACTTTCGCCTGGCCCAAAGCCCCGTTCCCCAGCCGGGGGAGGGCGAGGTCCTGCTGCGCACCGTCTGGCTCTCGCTGGATCCCTATATGCGCGGGCGCATGAGCGACGAGCCATCATACTCCCCGCCGGTCGAGATCGACGCGGTGATGGTCGGCGGCACGGTCAGCCGCGTAGTAGAGTCGCGCCATGCTGATTTCCAGCCCGGCGACTGGGTGCTTTCCAGCGGCGGCTGGCAGGCTTATTCCGTTTCGCCCGCCTCAGCGGTAAGAAAGCTGGGCAACGATCTGGCGAACCCTTCCTGGGCGCTTGGCGTACTGGGCATGCCCGGTTTTACCGCCTATATGGGCCTGCTGGACATTGGCGAACCGCAACCGGGCGAAACCCTGGTGGTGGCCGCAGCGACCGGGCCGGTAGGCGCCACGGTAGGGCAGATC
>DKMV01000284.1 GCA_002469605.1 Leclercia sp. UBA7405 | reverse complement strand
GCGCTGATGCACAGGCGATTCAGGCGGCGGTGGAGAAGACGCTAGCGCAATACGGCAGGCTGGATGTGGCCGTGGTGAATGCGGGCGTACTTCGCCTCGGGACTATTGTGGCCTATCGGCTGGAGGATCTGGATGCCACGCTGGCCGTCAACGTGCGCGGCGTTTTCCTTGCGGTGCAGGCGTCGGTGAAAGCGATGGCTGAGGGGGGACGCGTGATCACCATCGGCAGTAATACCGCGGTGCGAACCGGACATGCGGGCAGCAGCGTCTATGCGATGAGTAAAGCGGCCGTGGCCTCGATGGTGCAAAACCTTGCCCTGGATCTGGCCCCGCGGCGTATCACCATCAATAACATCCAGCCGGGACCCGTCGCGACCGATATGACCGCCGGCATGGCGGATGAAATTACCCGGCATATCCCGCTGGGGCGCATGGGAGAGCCGGGCGAAATCGCCTCCCTGGCGGTATGGCTTGCCGGGGAGGCCTCCGGTTATATGACCGGGGCAAGCCTGACGATTGACGGCGGGTATGTGCTTTAATCGCTAAGGGCAGGGATGCCCGGAGCCTGCTGCGATGCCCGATGCTTTACAATCAGCGTCGCCAGAAGGGCAACCACCAGCGTCAGGCTTAACGACACCCACAGCGCTCCCCGCACCCCCAGCGTTTTATTCAGCCAGGCATAGGCAAAGGGCGAGGCGGCGGCCATCAGCTGGCCGGGGATCAGCAGCATGCCGGTACGCCTGGCGTAGCTCTCGGCGCTAAAAAGCTCCAGCGGCAGCGTCGCTTTGACTATCGTCACCAGCCCGTTGACGGCCCCATAGCCCAGTACAAAGCCCGCCGCGCATCCCGCAAGCGTCGTGCCGCCAAGGCCAATAACAAAACAGAGCGGCATGGCAAAGGCGGTAAACAGCGTGAGCCGAAGCGGCGTCAGGCGCGCGCCGGCGGCCACTTCTGCGAGCCGCGCGCCGGTTTGTCCAAGCCCCCACAGCATGCCGATGGCGACCGGCAGCCCGGCGCTGGCGATAAACTCCGGCAGATGGGTGGAGGTGCCGTTAGAAACAAAGGTAATCAGTGCGATAAAAGCCGCGTACAGCCACCCACTGCGGCGATCTCTGCCCGTCTCCGGCGCGCTGTGGGTAACCGCAACCGGCAGCGGCCGCCGGGGAAGCTGGCGGATCAAAAACGCGCTCAGCAGGCCAAAAAGCGCATAGATCAGCAGCGCATTTTGCCAGCTCATAACCTTAAGCAGCGCATCTCCCAGCGGCCAGAACAGAGCCGAGGCCAGGCCGCCGGCCAGCGTCACCTTTGAAATAGTGCGCCGCGCCTGCTGTCCGTAGAGGTTTACCAGCGAGGCAAACAGCGCATCGTACAGCGACAGGCGCATCCCGATACCGGTAAGCAGCCAGGCGGCGTACCAGCCCGTGAGAGTAGCGGTCTGGGCCATGCCCGCGCAGCCTGTGGCAATCAGCAGGGTGCCGCCCATCACCACCCGCTTTCCGCCAAAGCGCGCCAGCAGGCGGGCGACAAAAGGCGAAACGGCCGCCATCGTCAGCATGGCGAGGGTCAGCCCGCCGTAGATCTGCGGCGATGACCAGCCGGTATCCATCGCGATGGCGCGCGCAAAGGTGCCGGGCATATAAAACGAGATCCCCCAGTTGATCAGCTGATTGCAGCCTGCGGCAAATATCAGCGCGCGGGGCGGGGCGGGTGTATTCATTTTTATTCATTCCATCAGGGAGTTGTCCTGAGGATACCGCGCGCGGTAAGGTGCTGGCAGGCCCGCATCCTTATCACCCCTATAAGAGAAACTTTGCATGAGCACCCTCAACCTGGCACATCTGGCAACCTTCCGGCTGGTTATCCAGCGCCGCAGCTTCTCTGCGGCGGCAGATGTGCTGGGGATCTCTCAGCCTGCCGTCAGTTTGCAGATCCGCCAGCTCGAACAGTTTTTGCGCACGCGGCTGGTAGAGCGGACGGGACGCGGAATTAAAGCTACCGCAGCCGGCACGGCGTTGCTGGAACACGGGGAGCGCATTACCCGGGTGGTAGAGGATGCCCTGCATTCGCTGGATGAATACAGCCATGAGGTCAGCGGGACTATCACCCTTGGCACCGGCGCAACGGCCTGTATTCATCTGCTGCCGCCGCTGTTACAGCAGCTGCGTGAGGCGCATCCGCTTCTTCGGGTGGGCGTCACTACGGGCAATACGCCGGACATCGTGCGTGCGGTTGAAGAGAACCGTCTTGATATGGGGCTGGTAACCTTACCGGTGAACGGACGCGGGCTGGAGGTAACGCCGGTACGGGAGGAGGAGTTCGTGTATATCACCGCCGGGCAGGCGCTTCAGCCGCCGACGCCTGCGGCGCTGCATCCGTTGCCGCTGATCGCCTTTGAATCAGGCAGCGGTACGCGGGCCCTGATTGACGGCTGGTTTGCGGCCCAGGGGTTGCAGGCAGAGCCGGTGATGCAGCTTGGCAGCATAGAGGCAATCAAACGGATGGTGCGTGCCGGGCTGGGGTACAGCATAGTGCCGCGCATGGCGGTCGAGCAGACGGAAGATCGGCAGGGGCTTTGCGTGCAATCGCTCACGCCGGTACTGCATCGCCAGCTGGCGACGGTAATGCGTCAGGATAAAGTGTTAAGCAAAGGCATTTCCGGGATAATCAGGCTGCTGCAAAAGGCGAAATAACACATGGTGGACGGAAAACTTACCGCACGCCTGGCCCAATGCCGAGAGAGGTTTGCTGCGATTCGAGCTTGTCCTGATGATGATACCAGGCGCCAATCGAGGAGTAGACGAAGCGGCCGAAGAAAAAGAGGAAGCTGATTAATAAAATGATGCGCGTCATCCGAGTGTTAAACCGATGTCGTTTTCGCATACGTGTGGCCTGACTCACTATGTTTTTCCAGATAATACCCTAAGGGCGACAGGCTCATTAAGTCACAGCGGCGAAGCGGGGTCAATTATCGTGAATGTAAAATTCCGTCAGCAAATAAATTGTCCGTTGTTATAAATATTAAAGGCTTTATTTACGCTATTGATAATTAGAACAAAAATATCGTGAGAAAATGTGATTATTCTTTCCGGATATTAAAAAGTTTGATTTAGGTCAACCATTGCTGGTCATTGCTTAATAAAATCTTTGCTCTTCTTCCCGTCCGGCACACTTCTGGCTGGCACGGCTTAAGCGTCAGGTTGGATGCCTGTCTGAAATCACCCTTGTGGACGATCGGGAACAAATGGCATCTATGACTATTATTTCGTTATACCAACAATATAAAGATCGCTGGTGGGCATTGCCTCTGCTGCTGCCCGTGCTGCTCCTGCCGCTAATGCGCCATGCCACCACCTATACGCAAATAGAGGGCAGCCTGGTGGTGCTCTATTATATGCCGCTGGCCTTTTTACTGGCGCTAATGCTTTTTTACGGGCTGAAGGCGGTGCCGGGTATCGTGCTGGCACTCTTTCTTCACTACTACCTTAACGTTGGCGGCTACACTACCGCTATTGCCATCGCCCATTTTCTCATTCCGCTGATCTTCAGCTGGGGCGGATACCGGGTCTTTACCCCCCGGCGCAATATGGTTGCCTATGGCGATCCGCGGCTGATGGCGTCACGCCTGTTCTGGCAAATGTTCTGTCCGGCGACGATTTTCTTCCTGTTGTTCCAGTTTGCGCTCTATCTGGGCCTTTACGAAAGCCGGTTCAGGCTGGCGGGGCTCGCCACCTCCGGCATTCGGCTGCTGATAAATTATCAGGGGCTGCTGGTGGGCTGCCTGACCGGGGTACCCTTCAGCTATATGTTGATCCGTATTATCCGGCACCCCCGCTATCTGCGCAGCCTCTGGTCGCAGATACGCACGCAGATTGACAACAAAGTGACGGTGCTGGAGATACTGTCCTGGCTGGCCATCAACAGCGTTTTGTTGAGTATGCTGCTGTGGCCCATGACCGAAAACAGCACTATCTTCAGTACCAACTATACGCTGTCGTTGATCATGCCGGTGATGCTCTGGGGATCGATGCGCTTTGGTCATAAGCTTATCGCGCTTCTCTGGACGCCAATATTGATCGTCGCTATTCACTACTTCCATCGCTATATCCCTATGTCGGCAGGCTACGATATTCAGCTCACCATCACTTCTTCCAGCTACCTGGTCTTTACCTTTGTGGTGGTCTATATGGCGATGCTGGCTTCGCGTCAGCGGTCTATTACCGTCCGTGCCCGTCGCCTGGCTTTCCTCGATCCGGTGGTTCATATGCCTAACCTGCGGGCGCTGAACCGCGCCTTAGGCAAGAAACCCTGGTCCGTGCTCTGTTTTCTGCGCATCCCCGAGCTGGAAGTGCTGGGGCGTAACTATGGCATTCTTCTGCGTATCCAGTACAAGCAGCAGATCGCCGAATGGCTGAACGGCTACCTGCAGTCGGATGAGTGCGTTTATCAGCTGTCGGGTCACGATCTGGCGCTGCGCCTCAATACCGAGTCGCATCAGCTGCGCATCGAAGAGCTGGATCAGCACATCAAGCGTTTTCGTTTTTACTGGGACGGCATGCCGCTGCAGCCGCAGGTGGGCGTTAGTTATTGCTACGTGCGCTCCCCGGTGGTGCACCTCTATCTGCTGCTGGGCGAGCTGAGCACCGTTGCCGATTTGTCCCTCTCCACCTGTCATCCTGAAAATCTGCAGCAGCGTGGTGCCATCAATTTGCAGCGCGGGCTGAAAGACAAAGTTGAGATGATGAACCGCCTGCAGTACGCGCTGGAGCACGATGCCTTTACCCTGATGGCGCAGCCCGTGCAGGGGATGCGCGGCGATCACTATCATGAAGTGCTGCTGCGGATGCACGACGATCGGGGGGAGATGATCTCGCCGGATCTCTTCCTGCCCGTCGCGCAGGAGTTTGGCCTCTCGTCGCGCATTGATTTGTGGGTGCTGGAAAAGACGCTGCAGTTTATGGCGGCGAACCGGGATAGCATGCCGGGCAAGCGTTTTGCTATTAATCTCTCTCCCAGCTCTATCTGCCGGGCCCAGCTGCCGCTGGAGGTGACGCGCCTGCTGCAAACCTACGCGATTGAACCCTGGCAGTTGATTCTGGAGATCACCGAGTGCAGCAGCTTTGGCAACGCCGGGCTGGCAAATCAGATTGTGGGCCAGCTGCAGAAGATGGGGTGTCGAATCGCTATTGATGATTTTGGCACGGGCTACGCGAGCTACGCCCGCCTGAAAAATGTGGATGCCGACATCCTGAAGATCGACGGCAGTTTTATCCGCAACATTGTGAGCAACAGCTTCGATTACCAGATTGTGGCCTCTATTTGCCACCTGGCGCGGATGAAAAAAATGCTGGTGGTCGCAGAGTACGTCGAAAGCGAAGCTATTCGCGACGCGGCGGCGGCGCTGGGAATTGACTATCTGCAGGGCTATTTTATCGGCAGGCCGGAATTACTGGAAAATCTGGCAAAGGATCAGACGCTCCCCGAGAGCGCCTGATCCCACACTCAGGCTGCGACGTCCGGTGAGCGCTCTTCTTCGATTTTGAGGCACCAGCCGGTGACCGCGCTCCAGTATTGCTGCTCACGCTCCAGATCCAGCAACACCAGCGCATTCTGGCTGAACCAGTCGTGGGGGAAGCTCAGCGTCCAGTGATTATCGTCGGTGGTGAGCGTCAGCGTCGGCGGGGTGGTGGTGGCCTGGCGCTGATTGTTGAGCAGCACGCCCAGACGTAACAGCTGGATCAGCGGCAGGAACTGCTTCTTCTTGAACAGGGTAAAGCGCGGCAGATCGTCAAGCTTGACGGCTTTACGGTGATAGCGCACCAGGGTGGCCATCATCGCCTGCTGCTCCTGGTTAAAGCCGGGCAGATCGCTGTTTTGCAGAATATAGGCCGAGTGGCGGTGCATGCCGCTGTGGTTGATGTTCAGACCCACTTCGTGCAGCATCGCCGCCCATTTCAGCAAGGCAGTGAGCTGCGGATGCGCCAGTTTCGGGTTCTGGGCTTCCCACTGCTCGTACATGTGGGTAGTGGTTTCCAGTACGCGACGCGCCTGTTCCCGGTCAATATTGTACTGATTCGCCAGGCTCTGGGCGGTACGGCTGCGGATATCCTGGTGGCGGAAACGGCCCTCCATCTCATAGAGTACCCCTTCGCGCAGCGCGCCGTCGGAAAGGCGCAACTCACGGATAGCCAACGCATCAAAGACGCCGCACAGGATAGCCAGCCCCGGCACGAACACCCCTTTGCGTTCATCGGAGAGGCCCGGCAGGCTCAGGGCGTCGAAATTTTTATGTTTCAGCACTTCGTCCGTCAGCATGGTCAGACGTTCAGGGGTGATAAAACCATCTTTTTCGCCCATCGCCAGCAGCACTTCATGCGCGGCTTTGATGCTGCCAGAGGCGCCCAGCGCCACGTTCCAGCCCTGAATTCGGTACTGCCATGCCAGGCTTTCCAGCTTCTGAACCGCCGCCATGCGCGCGCGCTGGAAGTTTTCACGGCTGATGGCGCCGCCCGGGAAATAGAGCTGGGCGAAGCTGACGCAGCCCATCCGGCGGCTTTCAACCAGATGCGGCTCGAAGTTTTCACCGATGACCAGCTCGGTAGAGCCGCCCCCGATATCAATCACCAGCTTACGTCCTTTCTCCGGCTGGGTGTGTTCAACACCCATAAAGATCAGACGCGCCTCTTCGTTGCCGGAGATAATCTCGATAGGGTAGGGAATGACCTTCTCGGCCCGCTTGAGAAAATCAGAGGCATTCAGCGCCTGGCGCAGCGTGTGGGTACCCACAATACAGACGCTCGACGCGGTAAAACCCTGCAGACGTTCAGCAAACAGCGACAGGCAGTTCAGCCCGCGCTCGATGGCCTCTTCGCTGAGCATGTTGTGCTCATCGAGGCCATCGGCCAGGTGGACGCGCTGCTTCAGGCGGCCGATGATCTGCATCGCGCCATCGACCTCGCGGGCAATGACCATGTGGAAGCTGTTAGAACCAAGGTCGACCGCGGCGAACTCCTGCGGTCGTGGGGTCTTATCGTTTATCGGCATAGGTTAATCGGGTTGCTCGAGTGATTTGATATAGTCGTAAATCGCCAGCTGTGCCCGTACTTTGCGGCGGTTGCCGCGCGGCACATAGCGGTTACTCAGTTCTTTATCGATATAGCGTGCTTTTACAGTATCACTGAACAGAATTTCAATGATATCCAGAATGCGTTGTTTAAGACGCGGATCGAGCAGCGGCGTCGCCACTTCGATACGGTAGTCTATGTTACGGGTCATCCAGTCTGCGGAGGAGAGATAGACCTGTTTATCGCCGCCGTTATCAAAAATATAGATGCGATCGTGCTCCAGATAGCGGTCAACGATACTAATCACGCGAATATTATCGCTGATGCCTTCCAGTTCAGGGATCAGCGAGCACATCCCGCGGATCAGCAGGTTAACCTGCACGCCGGATCCCGATGCGGCATACAGCCGATCCACCAGCCCTTTATCCACCAGGTTGTTTAGCTTGAGGGTGATGCCGGCCGGCAGCCCCTGCTGCGCATTGGCAATCTCACGGTCGATCATGTCATACAGCAGACGACGAGAGTTTTGCGGCGAAACCAGCAGATAGTCGAAGCTCACCGGGCGGTAAGGGTTTTCGATAAAGTTGAATACCCGGCGTACTTCATTGGTAATGCGGGCATCGGCGGTCAGCAGCGAGTAGTCGGTGTAAATACGTGCGGTTTTCTCGTTGAAGTTGCCGGTGCCGATATGGGCATAGCGCACCACTTCATCGCCCTCTTTGCGGGAGATCAGGAACAACTTGGCGTGAATTTTCAGCCCCGGCGCGGAGAAGATGACGTGCACGCCCGCTTCGGTCAGGCGGCGCGCCCAGTGGATGTTGGCCTCTTCATCGAAGCGTGCCTGCAGCTCCACCACCACGGTCACTTTTTTACCGTTGTGGGCGGCATGGATCATGGCATCAATGATGCGCGAATCTTTCGCCACGCGGTAAATGTTGATTTTGATGGCCAGCACGTTCGGGTCGAACGATGCCTGGCGCATCAGTTCAAGCACGTGCTCAAAGGTGTGGTAGGGGTAGTAGAGCAGCACATCGCGTTCGCGGATAGCGTCAAAGCCGTTGCGGAACTTATCGAACCAGATATGGCGCAGGCGCGGCAGCGGCTTGTTCACCAGGTTGGCTTTGCCCACGTTCGGGAAGCCAATAAAATCTTTAAAGTTATGGTAGCGGCCGCCCGGCACGATGGAGTCATAGCGGGAGATGGTCAGCTTCTCGCGCAGCATCTCCACCATGGCGTCCGGCATGTCGCGCTGGTAGACAAAGCGCACCGGCTCCGCCGTCAGGCGCTGCTTCAGGCTGGAGGACATCAGCTCCATCAGGCTCGCTTCCATCTCGTGCACCAGGTCATATTCGGCGTCACGGGTCATCTTCATAGAGTAGGCGTTCAGCGCATCGTAGTCGAAGAAGCCTTTAAAGATATCATCCAGGCAGTAGCGCAGAATGTTATCCAGCAGGATCATCGGCTTGCGGCGGCGCGGCGTCTCCGGCGGCAGGTTGACGAAGCGCGGCACCTTGTCGGAGGGGATCTCCAGCAGGGCGTAACGGATATTGTCGCCACGGATGATCTCTACCGCCAGATAGGTGTAATCATCCTTCAGGAACTGCACCAGATCGGTTTCACGATTGATAAGGATCGGCGTAATGTGCTGGCGAAGGTACTGCTTGAAGTAATGACGTAGCCAGCTCTGTTGATTCACGGAGAGCTGGCGTTCGTTGATAAGGAAGATCTGATTGCGTGCCATCTCCAGCAGCAATTCGTTATACAGTCCGTCGAATTCCTGGTCGGCTTTTAGTACCCGGGACTGAATCTTGCCAAGCAGATGGCGCGAGGTGGAGTTTAACCCCTGCTCCTCGCTGATAATGATCCTGCGCTTCAGCTCGGCAAAGCGGACTTTATAGAACTCATCCAGGTTGTTGGAGTAGATCCCCAGAAAACGCATACGTTCAATCAGCGGGTTAGTTTTGTCCGCCGCTTCCTGAAGTACACGTTCGTTGAATGCTAACCAGCTTAGCTCTTTCTCGATGTATAACTTTTCCTGACCCATTACAACTCACACTCCAGTTCAATCACAGGACGTGGTTAATCCGTCTCGTCCTTATTATGGCGAGCATTGCCACGATATGTCCAACTGTGCCACAAAAGTATGACAGTTAACCGACAATACAGCAGGAAAAAGGCGATTAAAGCACATGATTTTTATGCAGGTTTTACGAAAGCGGATAATAAAAAGCCGGCGGCTGCCGGCTTGGTAGTGCATCAGTCATCGCAGGCATGGCCTTCAGGGGGCAACCGCACGCCGTCAAGCCAGGCTGCGTTGTCGCGCATCTGCAGACGCCCGTCAACAAACCAGCTAACCACCAGCGGATAGATGGCGTGCTCCTGCGTCTGTACGCGGGCGGTGATCTCCTCTTCGCTGTCGCCGTCGAAGACCGGTACTTTGGCCTGCAGGATCACCGGACCGCCGTCCAGCTCATCGGTAACGAAGTGGACAGAGGTACCATGCTCGGTATCACCGTTCTCCAGCACCTGGCGGTGGGTGTGCAGACCTGGGTATTTGGGCAACAGGGAAGGGTGGATATTTAACAGCCGCCCGGCGTAGTGGGCCACAAAGGCCGGGCTGAGGATCCGCATGTAGCCGGCCAGCACCACTAGGTCCGGCGCGTAGGCGTCGATCTCCTGCACCAGCTCGCGGTCAAAGGCCTCGCGGCTGGAGAACTGGCTCGCTTCGAGCGCGTGCGCGGCAATACCGGCCTCGCGGGCGCGCTCAAGGCCGAACGCGTCGGCCTTGTTACTGAATACTGCGCGGAGGGTGCCGTTAATTTTCTTCTGCTTACAGCCATCAATGATGGCCTGCAAATTACTTCCGTTACCGGAAATGAGCACCACAATATTCTTCATGCAATAACCACACGCTCTTCGGAATCAGAAGCTTTGATAGTCCCGATTTTCCACGCGTTTTCACCTTTGGCCTTCATCAGCTCAACGGCTTTATCCGCTTCTGCCGCCGGCAGGGCGATAATCATGCCTACGCCGCAGTTAAAGGTGCGGTACATTTCGTGGTCGCTCACGTTGCCGGCATCCTGCAGCCAGTTAAACACCGCTGGCCACTGCCAGGAGGCCTCGTCGATCACCGCCTGGGTGTTTTCCGGCAGCACGCGCGGAATGTTTTCCCAGAAGCCGCCG
>DKMV01000111.1 GCA_002469605.1 Leclercia sp. UBA7405 | reverse complement strand
GGCGGAAGTGCGCTGCACGCGCAGCGGCGAGCGTTTTTGCAGCTCCAGCCCCTGGAAACGCTGCGCATCCTCGATTTTTAGATGATACCCCTCGCCGCGGCTGAGCACGAACTGCGCGCCATACTCCTCCAGCAGCGCGTTGAGCGCGCTGATATCGGCGCGTACGGTGCGCGTTGAAACGGCGAAGCGCCGCGCCAGCTCATCCTGAGGCAGCGTTTCGTTTTGCAGGGCATCAAACAGCTGTGCAAGGCGTTGATTAGGAAATCTCAAAGCGGTCTACCTGTTACGGCGCTGGCATGCATTCAGCGGCATCATGTCGAAAAATAGCAGCCTAAAGCGAACGGCGCGTTACGTCCAGGCAAGCGCCGACGCCCTGTGAAGCGCGCCGGCGTGATGGTCGTTACGGCAGCAGTTTTTTGCAAATCGCCAGAAGCTGGCGCACATCTTCCACCTGCGTATCGCCGCTGGCGGGATCGATAATGGAGCTGTAGACGTGCGGGATGATTTTACTGACGCCTGCCTCCAGCGCGATCGTCAGGATCGCTTCGACGTTATCGAGATCGATGCCGCCGGTCGGCTCCAGCCAGAAGTCATGCGCCGCGCACGCCTGGGCGACGGCGCGATACTCATCGACCGCCTTCAGCCCGCCCATCGGGAAATATTTCACCGAGCTGCCGCCCATATCCTTCAGCAGCGCGATGGCGCTGTCGATCGGCACAATCGCTTCCGCCGCCTGCGAGCTTAGCGAACCGGTTGAGATCTTCACTTTCCCTGGCGTCCCGCTGGGGGAGACCAGACCATTTACCACCGTCTGCGACTGTCCCAGCAGCGCACGGCTGGTCGCGACTCCGGTAAACACCTGATTGACATGCTGCGGCTGCAGCACCGCTGCCAGTTCGCTCACCATAGCAGACTGACGCGGATCGCCGGCCCCGAGACCGATAGAGAGCGCGTTATCAATCAGCGCGGCGTAATCGCGCATGTCAGCCAGCGCCGCGTCGTGGCTGGCATAATTTTTTGACAGCACGCCAACCAGCACATGCCCTTCTGCTGCCAGCCAGATGTCGCGTGCGTTCTGCTTTGAGCCCGCCAGTACGTTGAGACAGAGACGATCCTGATAAAAATCGGGGGTCAGCTTCATGCGTTGTTCCTTTCTGCCAGCAGCGCGTCAATACGGCTGAAGATAGTCTGCAGCTGCGCGGCAGTAACGCTGCGCACGTCGGCTTCGATAATGCTTTCGTTTGCCTTATAGCCGCGAAAATAGATAGCGATGTCGCCGTTTTTCAGCGCCTGGACGAGATCGCCGGTTGCCCAGCCGGTCAGCGCTTCATCGAAATGGATCTCTGTACGCGCAATATCGCGCCCGGCGCTGTCCCACACCATGCGGGCGGTGACGCCGTTCAGGGTGTTGAGCGCGTCGATAAAGGGCGTCATTTTTGCCACCATCTCCGCCCCGCTCTCTTTGGTGGCGGTCAGGTAGTGTTCGATGGCGCAGGTCAGGCCCAGAATCCCCTCTTTACCTACCTTCATGGCGCGGCCAATGCCCGCCGTCTGGCGTTTTACCCACTCCACGTACTGGGTTTTGCCGATCACCAGGCCGCTGGTGGGCCCCTCGATGGCCTTGGCGCCGCTGTAGATCACCAGATCGGCGCCGGCGCGGTAATACGCATGCAGATCCTCTTCCGCCGCGGCATCCACAATCAGCGGCAGGTCGTGTTTACGGGCAACCACCGCCGCCTGCTCCACGCTGAGCATGCTTTTCTGCACGCAGTGGTGGGATTTAATGTAGAGGATCGCCGCGGTGCGCGGGGTGATCGCCGCCGCCAGCTGATCGGCGGAGCATTCGTTGGCGTAGCCCGCCTCCACCACTTTGCCGCCGCCCAGCGCCACCATGGTGCCGACCGGCGCGCCAAAGTTCACGTTGTGCCCCTTCGGCAGCACAATTTCGTTGTTGGCAATCGGGGTGACGTGCAGGTTTTCCAGCAGCCAGTTGTCGTCTTTGACCAGCACCGCCGCCACCGACTGGGCGATGCCCGCCGAGGCGCAGGAGACCACGGTCGCCCCTTCTACTTCCAGCAGCTTCGCAATATATTCGCCGGTTTTGTTAACCAGATCCTTCATTTCGAAGTACTGGTTCATCCCGTCCATTGCCGCCTGCACCACTTCCGGGCGCGGGGTGGAGACACCGAGCGCGGTCATGCGCCCGGAGGTATTAATTACCTGTTTTAAATTATATTTCTCAAAGATCGAAGGCATGTTCCGTGCTCCCTTGTTCGGTCATGTAGCCCTTGCCCGCGCGGATCGCGGCAAGCGGCACCAGAATCTGTTCAGCCTGCAGGCTGTCGTTTTCGGCATCTGTTAATACCGTTGGCTGGCGCTTAATCGTAAACAGCGTCAGGTCGGCATCGAGGCCGGGCTGGATGCGCCCTTTACGCGCCAGGCGCAGGCCGTCGGCGGCGTTAGCGGTCACGCACTCAATCACCTGCGGCAGCGACATGCCGATGGCGAGGAATTTCGACATCACGCTCGCCAGACTTCCCACCGGGCCGTTGATGCGGTTGCGGCAGTAGATATCCGAGCTGATGGTGTGCGGCAGAATGCCCATGGCGATGGCCCGTCTGGCCACCTGAAAGCTAAAGCTCGCCGTGCCGTGGCCGACGTCCAGACGCACGCCGCGCTTCAGGGCATTGGTAATAGAGGCGCGCAGCTCGCCGCCGGGGGTAAGGATGCGGTTCGGCTTGCCGTTATAGCAGTGGGTAATGATGTCGCCGGAGGTCAGCAGTTCGGCGATCTCGTCGAGGTTTGGCGGGTTGTTGCCAATGTGTACCATCAGCGGCAAATCGCCGTTCTCTTTCTGGATGGCTTTGGCCCGCTCCAGCGGGGTGATGCCGTTTTCGCCCACCACGCTGCTGCTCATGCGCGCCTTCAGGCCGACGATAAAATCAGGGTGGCGCTTAACCGCCTGCTGCACCGCGCTGGCGTCGATATTGGCCATGTTGGCCAGCTCGTTCTGGGCGATCAGCCCGACGCGGGAGATGTTCAGCAGGGCATAAACTTCCGTTGCGGCCTTACGGGTGATGTCATAGAAGTCGTCCACGTCGTCCGCCCCGGTGCTGCCGGCGTCTACCACGGTGGTGACCCCGGTGGCGATGCCCACGCTGTCGGGCTCGTCGTGATAGATAGGGGAGTTCGGGTAGCAGTGGACGTGGGAGTCGATCCAGCCCGCGCTGACGAACACTTCACCCTTCAGCTCTACCGTTTTACGGGCGAGTGCATCAAGGTCGCCGGTCGCGGCGATCTTCCCGTCCTGGATGGCGATATCGGTCAGGGTATCGTCGGTAAGGCGCGCGCGGCGCAGGAGTAAATCAAACATGCGTATCTCCTGAAGGAGCGGGCGCCGGAGCGCCCGCGGGTATTAAAGGGCGACCGGGAACAGCCAGCCTAAAAGCATTGCGCCGAGGATGGCGCCACCGGTAATCGGCTTCTGCCAGATATAGAACAGCAGTGCGCCAATCAGCGAGCCCACGCCGATAGGTATAGAGGCGGTCATGGCGCTGAGGATAATCAACGGCCCGAGGAAGCGGCCGGAGGCGTTACCGGCCCCCATCATCACGTCAGCCCCGTAGGTGGAGTTGCTCTGGTTGATGGTGAACTTACGCGCCAGGATGATGATGTAACCAATCGCCAGACCAATCACCAGACCGGTAATCAGCGCGGCAATGAAGTTAGTCACCGGGAACATGATGCCCGCGCCCAGCAGCAGCGCCGGTACGCCTAAGCCCACGCCGGTCTGGATGGCACCACCGATATCGAGGATCCCTACCAGAGAGCCTTCGATAATACGGGCGAACAGGAAGCTGGCACCAAAGGCCGCCACCGCGCCGTACACGCCGGTATCGATACCTGCTTTCAGCATCGCTACAAAGGCCACTTCGTTAAAGGCGCCAATGCCGTAGAGGTAGTACATGTGCGTCCCGGCGAACACGCCGGAGGAGAGCAGGCCAACAAAGATCGGGAACGACCAGTCGGCATACCAAAAACCTTTATTCTGTTCCATTTACAGGCTCCTGTTACTTGCCGCTGAGCGAACCGTGGATCAGCTCAAGCCAGTTCGGTACGGTGAGGTGGAAGGATTCGATCATCTTCATGTCGAAGCCGCGGAAGAAGCCGCTCAGTACGAACAGCAGAACGATGGCCGCCATCATCACCTTAGTGACGTGGTTCCAGCCGCTCTCTTCTACCCCTTTACCAATCAGGATACCCAGCACCAGACCCGGTACGGCGTTGCCCATGATCAGCTGCGCCGCGCCGCCGAAGATGGTGGCCCAGAAGCCCGATTTTTTACCCGCGTCGATGGCCGCCAGCCAGAAGATCACCGGCATCACGGTGTTGACCAGCAGGTTAGCCGCCGGTACCAGTACCTTAACGGCGGTGACCTGAAGGGCTGCGGGAACGGAGGAGGCGGTCAGGTTAAGGAAGGTGACGACCAGCATGCCGATCAGGCCGCAGGCAATCGCCATTTTGCGGGGATCGTGCAGCGTCTCGCCGACGTTGCGGTTTTTGATCATCAGCGCCGCGGCACCCCAGTTAGGGATGATGCGGTGGTCAACGTCCTGTGTGAAGGAGCCTGCGGCCACGGAGGAGGCCCAGGCGTTAAAGAAGAAGCCTAACCCAAAGGAGAAGTGAGAAGCGGGATCCCCTTCGCAGGAGTTCAGTTCCCCCAACGTACGAAACGCGCCCATACCCTGTGTGGTAGGCGCATGAAACATGCGTGCAGCCCCGGCGCCTACGCCGACGCCAACCAGGCCGCCGATGATGAGCGATTTTATTAAAATTATCAGGAACATTGTTCTGCCCTATTAGTAAGAATCAGCGTTGCGTGACAAAGTCCACCTGGTCCAGATTGATGGCTGTCACGTTGACGGTCACGTCCAGCTCCACGCTGTAAGTGCGTCTTTCCCGGCGCAGAAAGAAGAACAGAAAGGCCTCTTTACGCACCGCTTCTTGCGCCTGAACAACCTGCACATCCTGTGGCTCAATACGCAGTAAGATATGCGGCGATGCTTTCATCACCGCGGCCTGAACGTGGTTCAGGGCGTCGGCAAAGGCGCGCGCTTTGGCGTCACCCTTGCCTTTCACTCTCACCGTAGTGGTGAATTGCTCTTTCATGCTTATGCGCCGTGCTTCTTCTGCCACGCCTGTACCAGACGCTCGCCCAGCTCTTCTTTATCCATAAAGCCAAAGCCCAGCACGTTGCAGCCTTCGTTGATGGCGGTAACGCCCTCATCGACCGAACGCATGCCATATTTCGCTTTGTAGCCATATTTGGTTTGCGCGGTGATAGCGCCCGCACCGCCGCTGCCGCAGAAGGAGATGCCGAAGGTGGCGTTTTCCGCCTTCATCACGTCGCCCAGCTTCATATCCGCCGCCATACCCGGCACCACTACCGCACGGCCGCCCGCTTTCTCTACGCCGGCCGCCACTTTCTGGCCTTTACCCAGACGATCGCCAATTACGACTGTAATTTGTTCCATAGTGTTGCTCCTTAAAGGTTGTCTTTTGCGACTTCGAAGTGAACGGAGAGCAGCCAGGCCTCTTCATCGGGAAGATTGCCAAACTGCGCTACGACTTCGCGGGCAAGCCGCATGGATTCTGGTGAAATTTCGTCAAACAGGTCAGCTTCAACCTCCGGCAACGGCTCGCCGGTAATCGACCGGTGCGCCATGGCGCGAACGTGGGAGGTCAACATCTGCTTTTGTACGTCATTGGGGATGATGTTGTGGCGGCCAAGCAGGGCAAAGACCTGCTGCAGCGTGGTGTCAGCGAGCTGTTCAGTTTTCGCTGCCTGGTCCTCAACGTCGTTCATTACCGCTCCGTTTATCACTGGTCTTACCCCGTTAATGGCTCTGGATTAAAACTAACCCCGGGCCCCGGGAGTTTGTAGCCAGTTGTTTTCCACTTCGAAGTGGAAAGGCGATCGGCGGCAGTGATCTGTGCCACATAAACGCGGTGAATAGATATAAAACAGCGGTTTTACGTGAGGAATATCACGCTATTCGGTTGCCGGCGCGGCGGAAGTGAAGTGGAAAAGTTTACGAGCCGCCTCGTAGAAATGTGACGCAGATAAGGTTTTCTTATGGGGATGGGATAGAGTGGCTGCGGGTGCTTGAGACTGACCGTCTCGGGCACGAGACGGAGAGTGGAAAGCCCCGCCTGACAAAAAATCAGGGCGGGGGCTCGAAACGACACGTCAGACCACGTGATGTTTGCTACCTCGCCCGCTGCTAAAGCAAGGAGGCATCCATGAAACGCAGAAATCCCAGTATCGGGGTTTTGATGATTATTTCTTTGACGATAATCATCTTAACGCTGGTGACGCGGAAAACGCTCTGCCAGATCGGTTTTCGACACGGTTCGGTAGAGGTGATTGCGCAATTGGATTGTCGCTCCGGTAAGTAAGGAGCAAGTCTGCGCAGGCGCCGAAAAGCGCCTGCGCACACGGGAATCGGGCGTACAGCTCAGGCACCCATTTTAACGAAACTTTTTGTGGTTCTCGTTACGCGTGGCAACAAAC
>DKMV01000059.1 GCA_002469605.1 Leclercia sp. UBA7405 | reverse complement strand
AGCGCGCGATCGACACGCAGTTGGTTGATGGCATCCAGTCTCTGTTTCAGAGTCTCAATATAGAGGTACAAGACGTATCGCCTGATGTTCTGAAAGCGGTGCCCGGGGCCAGGCCGCGGATAACGCTTTCACACTATTCAAAGTAAAACCGTCACTCATTTCGCCCTTAGCCATAATACGCATAACGACGAAAAAATGGTCTAAAACGTGATCAATTTAACACCTTGCCGATTGACCGTAAAGAAAGATGCGCTACATACAAGTGTAGCACCGTTCTGTACGTGTAAATTCCCGAATACGGCTACAGGCAACTCGCAGCGCCGCCTCGTCCCTCTGCGCAACATCGCCCGTAAAACTGCCATCCCAATGCCAACAATGGTAGGATGGTCGGCAGACGAAAATGACGGTATCAAGCATGTTAGACAATGTTTTAAGAATTGCCACACGCCAAAGTCCTCTTGCGCTCTGGCAGGCACAATACGTTAAACAGCGCCTCGAAGCCTGCCATGCGGGACTGCGCGTTGAGCTGGTGCCTATGGTGACGCGCGGTGATGTGATTCTGGATACGCCGCTGGCGAAGGTGGGCGGAAAAGGGTTGTTTGTCAAAGAGCTGGAACTGGCTCTGCTTGACGGACGCGCCGATATCGCCGTGCACTCCATGAAAGATGTCCCGGTTGAGTTCCCGGAGGGGCTGGGGCTGGTGACCATCTGCGAGCGTGAAGATCCGCGCGATGCCTTTGTCTCCAACCATTACGCCTCTCTCGACGATCTGCCGCAGGGTAGCGTGGTTGGCACCTCGAGTTTACGCCGCCAGTGTCAGCTGGCCGAACGCCGTCCGGATCTGATTATCCGCTCCCTGCGCGGCAACGTAGGTACCCGTCTGAGCAAGCTCGATAACGGCGAATACGATGCCATTATTCTGGCAGTGGCAGGCCTGAAGCGCCTGGGGCTGGCTGCCCGCATCGGCATGGCATTGCCGCCTGAACTCTCGCTGCCTGCAGTAGGCCAGGGCGCGGTAGGCATAGAGTGCCGCCTTGATGATATCCGCACCCGCCAGCTGCTTGCGCCGCTAAATCACGATGAGACCGCCATCCGCGTCCAGGCGGAGCGCGCGATGAATACCCGTCTCGAAGGCGGGTGTCAGGTGCCGATTGGCAGCTATGCTGAATTAATTGATGGAGAACTGTGGCTGCGTGCGCTGGTCGGCGCGCCGGACGGTTCTCAGATGGTACGCGGCGAACGCCGCGGCAAGCCGCAGGATGCCGCAGCGCTGGGCATCTCCCTTGCCGAGGAGCTTCTCAATAATGGCGCCCGCGACATCCTGGCAGAGGTTTATAACGGAGAGCCACCGGCATGAGTATTCTCGTCACCCGCCCTTCTCCTGCAGGAGAGCAGTTAGTGAGCCGTCTGCGCGCACTGGGGCAGGTGGCCTGGGCTTTTCCGCTAATTGAGTTCTCCCCCGGCCGGGAGCTGCCTTTGCTTGCCGGCCATCTTGACGCCTTACAAGAGGGCGATCTGCTTTTTGCTTTGTCGCAACACGCCGTCGAATTTGCCCATGCACGGCTACAGCAGGAGCGGCAGGCCTGGCCTGCACATCCACGCTATTTCGCCATCGGCAGAACCACCGCGCTGGCGCTACATACCCTGAGCGGAATCGACGTACGCTATCCGTTAGATCGGGAAATCAGCGAAGTGTTGCTACAATTACCTGAATTACAATCTGTTGCGGGAAAACGCGCCCTCGTGCTTCGCGGTAACGGCGGGCGCGAGTTGCTGGGCGATACGCTTCGCGAGCGTGGCGCTGCGGTAACTTTCTGTGAATGTTATCAACGCTGTGCCAAACATTACGATGGCGCAGAAGAGGCAATGCGCTGGCAGCAGCGCGGCGTAACAACGCTGGTGGTCACCAGCGGTGAGATGCTGCAGCAGCTCTGGTCGCTGATTCCACAATGGTATCGTGAAAACTGGTTACTCCGCTGTCGGCTACTGGTCGTCAGTGAGCGTCTGGCGAACCTCGCCCGGGAACTGGGCTGGCAAGATATTGGGATCGCTGAGAATGCCGACAACGATGCGCTGCTGCGCGCATTACAATAACTCTCATAATGGGAAGCCATAATGACGGAACAAGAAAAATCCTCCGCCGTGGTTGAAGAGACCAGGGAGACTGTGGACACCGCGCCACCGTCAGAAACGACAGAGACCACCACCCCAAAAAGCGGCACTAACAAGACCAGCCTGGCGCTGAGCGCGATTGCTATCGCCATTGCGCTGGCTGCCGGCGTTGGCCTCTACGGGCTGGTGAAGAAACAGGCGACCAACCAGACCGCAACCAGCGATGCGCTGGTCAGCCAGGTGACTGCCCTGCAAAAAGCGCAGGAGACGCAAAAAACCGAACTGGAAGCGGTCATTAAAAAGCAGGCCGATGCGCTGGCCGCTGCCAACAACAAGCAGGCGGAGCTGACAAAGCAGCTCGATGAAGTGCAGCAGAAGGTTGCCACTATCTCCGGTACCGATGCCAAAACCTGGCTGCTGGCGCAGTCCGACTTCCTGGTGAAGCTGGCCGGGCGTAAGCTCTGGAGCGATCAGGATGTCACCACCGCCGCCGCGCTGCTGAAAAGCGCCGACGCCAGCCTGGCCGACATGAACGATCCCAGCCTTATCACCGCTCGCCGGGCCATTACGGAAGATATCGCCAGCCTTGGCGCGGTCTCTCAGGTGGATTACGACGGCATTATCCTCAAGGTGAACCAGCTCTCTAACCAGATCGATAACCTGCGTCTGGCGGATAATAACGACGATGACAGCCCGATGGACGATGACAGCACCGAGCTTTCCAGCTCCATCAGCGAGTGGCGCGTAAATCTGCAAAAAAGCTGGCAGAACTTTATGGATAGCTTTATCACCATCCGCCGCCGGGATGAAACTGCCGTGCCGCTGTTAGCGCCGAATCAGGATATCTACCTGCGCGAGAACATCCGCTCTCGCCTGCTGGTGGCCGCGCAGGCCGTGCCGCGCCATCAGGAAGAGACCTACAAACAGGCGCTGGATAATGTCTCCACCTGGGTGCGCGCCTATTACGATACCGACGACGCTACCACCAGTGCCTTCCTGGAAGAGGTGGACAAACTGAGCCAGCAGAACATCACCATGAACGTACCGGATGAACTGAAAAGCCAGCCGGTGCTGGAAAAGCTGATGCAAACGCGGGTGCGTAACCTGCTGGCGCAGCCTGGCGTTGCGCCAGCAGCCAGCGCCGCTGCGCCTGCAACCGCACCACAGGGAGAGTGATCATGATAAAAGTGTTATTGCTCTTCTTACTGTTGATCGCCGGGATCGTGCTGGGCCCGATGCTGGCGGGCCATCAGGGTTATGTTCTGATCCAGACCGATAACTACAACATTGAAACCAGCGTGACGGGACTGGCGATCGTGCTGATCCTCGCCATGGTGGTGCTGTTTGTGGTGGAGTGGATCCTGCGCCGCCTTTTCCGTACCGGTGCCCATACCCGCAGCTGGTTTGTGGGGCGCAAGCGCCGTCGCGCCCGTAAGCAGACCGAGCAGGCGCTGCTAAAACTGGCCGAAGGCGATTATCAGCAGGTTGAGAAGCTGATGTCGAAGAATGCGGATCACGCTGAACAGCCGGTGGTTAACTACCTGCTGGCGGCCGAAGCGGCGCAGCAGCGCGGCGATGAGACCCGGGCTAACCAACACCTTGAGCGCGCCTCCGAGCTGGCCGGTAACGACCAGATCCCGGTGGAGATTACCCGCGTGCGCCTGCAGCTGGCGCGCAATGAGAATCACGCCGCGCGTCACGGCGTTGATCGCCTGCTGGAGATCACCCCGCGTCATCCGGAAGTGCTGCGTCTGGCCGAGCAGGCCTATATTCGCACCGGCGCCTGGGGCTCGCTGCTGGATATCATCCCGTCAATGGCGAAAGCCGGCGTGGGCGATGACGAACAGCGCGATGAACTGCAGCGTATGGCGTGGATTGGGCTGATGGATCAGGCCCGCGCCGATCTGGGCAGCGATGGCCTGAAAAGCTGGTGGAAAAACCAGAGCCGCAAAACGCGTCAGCAGGTGCCGCTGCAGGTGGCCATGGCGGAACATCTTATTGAATGTGACGATCATGACACCGCCCAGGAGATCGTTCTGGATGGCCTGAAACGCCAGTATGACGATCGTCTGGTGATGGTGATCCCGCGCCTGAAGACCAATAATCCGGAGCAGATCGAGAAGATGCTTCGCCAGCAGATCAAAACCGTGGGCGATCGCCCGCTGCTGTGGAGCACGCTAGGCCAGTCGCTGACCAAACACGGTGAGTGGAAGGAGGCGAGCCTCGCCTTCCGCGCCGCGCTGAAGCAGCGTCCGGATGCGTTCGATTACGCCTGGCTTGCCGATACCCTCGACCGGCTGCACCAGCCCGAAGAGGCGGCCGCCATGCGCCGCGACGGTCTGCTGTTAACCCTGCAAAATAACGGTATTCAGCAGTAATCATCAGGAGGCCGACTGGCCTCCTTTTTTTATGCCGTCACGCCTGCTACAGTTGCTACACCTTAATTAACAAAGCCCACCAATGTAACCACGCCCTTTCATCAACCCTTTTTCGTACACGCGCTATGCCGCGTGGAGTAAATCGTTTTTGAAAGGATCCGTCATGAATACGCTTCTGTATGCGCTCTTCGACGCGCTGCGTCGCCATCGCTGGCTGCGTCTGCTCGCCTGCGCCTTTATCTTCACCTCGCTGGGTAACGGCTTAACCCAGGTGCTGGTCTTTGGCCTGCTGCTGGAGTGGCAGGCACCCGCCTCGCTGCTCACGCTGGCCTGGCTGTTCGCTACCCTGCCCGGCTTTGTCGGGAGCCTGCTCGGCGAAAAGCTCTGCGCGCGGTTTTCGCCCGTCGCTATCCTGCTTATCACCGAGCTACTCGGTTTTATCGCCCTGCTGTTTCCGCTGCTGGGGCTCCACTATCACAGCATTACGGCCTTGCTGGCGGTGCAGTCCAGCGAGGCGCTGCTGGGCGGGATGAGCTGGCCGGCGCTGACCCTGCTTTTTAAGCGCGGGCTTACCGGGGCGGAGCTACCGGCGGCAACCTGTCTGGAGAATATTATTTTCGCCTCGCAGGTGCTGCTCGGTACCGGGCTGGGGATATTGATGTTTCAGCACGTGCCCGCAGAGGTGCTACTGATCGCTGATGCCACCAGCTTTATAGGCTCGATGTGGCTACTGTTGCTGGCAGGAAGGCAGCTGCCCTCCTGCGTTACGCCGCCCACGCAGGAGGAAACAAAACCTGTCGCCCTGCGCTGGCAAAGCCTGACCCGGCAGCAGAAGCGTAGCCTTTTGCTGTTGCCAGCGCTGGCCGCCGTCGGTGCCCCCGCTATGGCACTGCTGCCGGCGCTGGCGCAACAGATAGCACCGGCCAACGCCGCAGGTCTGGCGCTCCCCCTGCTGTTTGCCCGCAGCATGGGGCAATTGTGCGGCCCGCTGCTGCTAAATCGCGATAGCCTTCCCCGCTATGCGGGACATAACCGGCGGCTGCTGCTCTGTCTGAGCCTCTTTTATGTCTGTTACGCTGCGCTTCCCCTTATCGCCGGGGGGCTGGCGGTGGCGCTGGGGCTGATATTTGTTGCTCATCTGGCATCAAATATTGTTTTTGCGGCGGGGACCTTTGGCGTGCTGAGCAGCTTTCGGGCAGCGCAAGTGCCGTCTGCCAGCGGCAAGGCGTGGCGATGGCAAACCCTGAGCGCATCGCTCTTTACCAGCCTCGCGGCCCTGCTTGCCAGCCCGCTTGGCGCGGCGCAGGCGCTGTGGCTTGTTTCGGCAAGCGCGCTGCTGATGGTAGCGCTTGTGCTGGTGCGTTATCGGGAATAAGGGATAAAAAAACGCCTGCTATAAAAGCAGGCGTTAAACAGGTCTGTTTGACAACATATTGGTGCTTCACTCAACGTTGTGTCCATGGTGTTTGATGAGGCCGAAGCGACATCTGTCGGTGGACGATAAGCACCCTAAATGGCTCTGCATCATTCCTGAGTTTATGAGGCACTAAGGCGAACATAAGAGGTGGAATGAGCATCTACAGGTATATTATTGCAC
>DKMV01000174.1:5562-6223 GCA_002469605.1 Leclercia sp. UBA7405 | reverse complement strand
CTTATCGACGGAATAAGCGCAAAATGCATCGCTATTTGTTGCGTTGATGTAAGCGGCGCACAGGTAGAATTCCCGGCATCACTGAACTGGCGGGTACCTCACGATGCTGACTCTGAAAACTGGCTTTGCCGCACTCCTGCTGCTCTGGAGCACTCTCTCTCAGGCCCAGGATCTGAATGCCCAGCTGACGGCATTCTTCGCCCAGCGACTGGCCGGGTTTAGCGACGAGGTCAGCGTCACCCTGCGCACGCCGCCCAATTTATTGCCCACCTGCGACCAGCCCGCGTTCAGCGTGCCGGGCAGCGCAAGGCTGTGGGGTAACCTCAGCGTGCAGGCGCGCTGCGCCGGTGAGAAACGTTATATTCAGGTTGCAGTCCAGGCGACGGGCAATTATGTTGTCGCGTCCCAGGCCATTGCCCGCGGTAGCGTGCTGCAGCCGGGCAGCGTCGGCCTGAAACGCGGCAGGCTGGATCAGCTCCCGCCGCGCACGATGCTGGATATCAGCCAGGCGCAGAACGCCGTCAGTCTGCGCGATCTGGCGCCGGGGCAGCCCCTGCAGCTCAATATGCTGCGTCAGTCCTGGCGCATTAAGGCCGGACAGCGGGTGATGGTGGTGGCTAGTGGAGACGGCTTTAGCGTGAACGGTGAAGGCCAGGCGCTG
>DKMV01000174.1:0-5493 GCA_002469605.1 Leclercia sp. UBA7405 | reverse complement strand
AACGGTGAAGGCCAGGCGCTGAACAACGCCGCGGTGGCCCAGAATGCCCGCGTCAGGATGACGTCAGGCCAGGTGGTGAGCGGAACCGTCGATCCTGATGGGAATATTCTGATTAACCTGTAATCTTTTTAAAGATTTCGCGGCCGCTGCCGATAAAGTAGTAACTAATGATGATGTCAGGCGCCTACGCCGCGAACCCTCGATGAGGACAACACAATGAGCATTGATCGTACATCGCCCCTGAAGCCGGTTAGCACTGTACAACCTCGCGAAACGAATGACCCTGCCACGCCAAAAGCTCGCCTGGAAAAAACGGCGACCGCGAACAGCACCAGCGTCACGCTGAGCGATGCCCAGGCGAAGCTGATGCAGCCCGGCAGTAACGATATCAATATGGAGCGCGTTGAAGCGCTTAAAACCGCCATTCGCAACGGCGAACTGAAAATGGACACCAGCAAAATCGCTGACGCGCTGATTCAGGAAGCGCAAAGTTTCTTAGAGTAAATAACCGTATGAGTCGTCTCTCGGAAATTCTGGATCAAATGACGGTTGTTCTGAACGACCTGAAAACGGTAATGGACGCTGAGCAACAGCAGCTCTCGGCCGGGAACATTAGCGGCAGCGCGCTTCAGCGTATTACTGAAGACAAAAGCTCGCTGCTCGCCACCCTGGACTATCTGGAGCAGCAGCGACGCGCTGAGCAGAACGTCCAGCGCAGCGCCAATGATGATTTCGCCGCGCGCTGGCAGACAATTACAGAGAAAACGCAGCATCTGCGCGACCTTAACCAGCACAACGGCTGGCTTCTGGAAGGACAGATCGTTCGCAACCAGCAGGCGCTGGAAGTGCTGAAGCCGCATCAGGAGCCGGGGTTATACGGCGCGGACGGGCAGCAGGCCAGTTCACGCGGCGGCGGGAAGAAGTTTTCGATCTAAGCGCAGGCGATACAACGATTCGGGGAGCAGCAGAGGTTGCTCCCCTTTTTTCGTTTACGCCGTGCGGCGGGTGAACTCTTTTACTTTAAAGCCCAGCACCGCAAGAGTAGCAAAGTAAGCCAGCACCCCCACCACCACCACCGCCATCAGGCGCAGCAGACGATAGGGCATGGTGCCCAGCGCCCAGTCCGGCATCACGTACAGCATCCCCACCAGCGCCGCCGCCATCACCAGCACGGCAATCACCAGACGGGTCAGGAAGCGCCCCCAGCCCGGCTGCGGCGTGAAGATTTTCTGTTTGCGCAGCTGCCAGTAGAGCAGCCCGGCGTTCAGGCAGGCCGCCAGACCGATGGAGAGCGACAGCCCGGCATGTTTCAGCGGGCCAATAAAGGCCAGGTTCATCAGCTGGGTCATAATCAGCGTCACGATGGCGATTTTGACCGGCGTTTTGATGTCCTGGCGTGAATAGAAGCCCGGCGCCAGCACCTTCACGACGATAAGTCCCATCAGCCCGACCGAGTAGGCAATCAGCGCCCGCTGGGTCATGGCCGCGTCAAAGGCGGTAAATTTACCGTACTGGAACAGGGAGACCGTCAGCGGTTTTGCCAGAATGCCCAGCGCCACCGCGCTCGGCAGCGCCAGCAGGAAACAGAGGCGCAGCCCCCAGTCCATCAGGCGGCAGTACTCATCCTGGTTGCCGCTGGCGAAGCTCTTCGACAGGGACGGCAGCAGAATGGTGCCCAGCGCCACCCCGAGCACGCCGGAGGGGAACTCCATCAGGCGATCGGCGTAGTACATCCAGGAGACGGAGCCGGACGCGAGGAAAGAGGCGAAAATGGTGTTGATGATCAACGAGATCTGGCTGACGGAGACGCCAAGAATAGCGGGCCCCATCTGCTTTACCACCCGCATCGCCCCGGCGTCGCGCAGGTTGATGCGCGGCAGCACCAGCATGCCGATCTTCTTCAGGTGCGGCAGCTGGTAAGCCAGCTGTAACACGCCGCCAACCGTCACGGCCCAGGCCAGCGCCAGCACCGGTGGGTTAAAGTGCGGCGCGGCAAAGAGGGCAAAGCCGATCATGCTGATATTCAGGAAGGTCGGCGCAAAGGCCGGGACCGAGAAGCGGTTCCAGGTATTGAGGATCGCCCCCGCCAGCGAGGCGAGCGAAATCAGCAGGATATAAGGAAAGGTGATCTGTAAAAGCTGGCTGGTCAGGGCGAATTTATCGGCGGTATCGGCAAAGCCCGGCGCCGTCACCATAATCACCCAGGGGGCGGCCAGCATACCGACCACGGTGACAATCGCCAGCGCCAGGGTCAGCAGACCCGAAACGTAAGAGACAAAGACCCGGGTGGCATCTTCGCCCTGCTTGCTTTTGTACTCGGCGAGGATCGGCACAAAGGCCTGGGAAAAGGCCCCCTCGGCGAAGATACGCCGCAGCAGGTTTGGCAGCTTAAAGGCAACAAAGAAGGCGTCTGTCGCCATCCCCGCACCAAAGACCCTTGCCACAATGGCGTCGCGCGCAAAGCCCAGCACGCGTGAGAACATGGTCATCGAGCTGACGGCAGCCAGCGATTTTAATAGGTTCATTAACGTGAATTTCCACACCACACGACAAAACGCCTGCAGTGCAGGCGTTGAAAGAAGCGCTTAGTCTACCCGGATTGCGCGGAATTACTATCGGCAGATGTTACAGAGGTTAACCCCTGGCGCCGGAATTTACTCGCTCATCGCCTCACGCCACAGCTTCTCGACGATGCGCTGGGCCAGAATCGCCTGCTCACCGGCGGTTTGCGGAACCGTCTGATTTTGCACGCATTCAATAAAGTGAAGGGCACAGCCGGCGAAACCGCGCTGTTCAAGGGTGCTCTGCCAGCCGGGTACCGGCGCCTGGACCACCCCCTGCCCCCGCTCTTCCCGCCACTCGCGCATGTCGGTCACGTCCAGCAGCGCGCCGTCGGTCACGGCCTGCACCCACTCGCGCTGGCTCCCCGCCCGGCGGTGCATCGAGGTGGTTATCTGCAGCTGGCCACTGCTGAAGTGGTGTTCGGCATAGACCATCTCCCCCTCATCGTTGGCCTGCAGCGTGCCGCTATTAAGCTGAGCGCTGCCGCCCGCCAGCCACAGGGCGGTGTCCACCACGTGCAGATAGTCATCGAGGAGGGTAAAACGCAGATCGGCCGGGCCAACGCTGTCGGTGCGATGTTTATCCATCCGCAGAGAGGCGGCCCCGTTCAGCTGGCTTTTAAGCTGCTGGTATAAGGGCGCGAAGCGGCGGTTAAAGCCCACCATCAGGGTGAGATGTTTGCGCGCTGCCAGTTCGATCAGCCGTTCAGCATCCTGAAGGTTATCTGCCAGCGGCTTGTCCACGCAGACGTGAACCCCGGCGTTTAACAGCTCGCTGACCACCTGATAGTGGGTGGCGGTAGAGGTATGCACGAAAACGGCGTCGCACTCCCGGGCCAGATCCACCAGCGACCCGGCGTAAGGCATGCGCCAGGTTTCACAGATGCGCTGCGCCTTCTCTTTTGTCGGGGACCAGGCCCCCTGCAGCGTCCAGTCCGTCGCGGCCCCCAGCACCGGCAGCCATGCTTTCTGGGCAATACCGCCTAAGCCCACCACACCTACGCGTAATTTTGTCACTCTTAATCCCCTAAATGTGCCAGCAGTGAATCGAGCCGCTGCTTTAACTCGGCAACCTCACTCTCCAGCGCCTCAACGCGGGCGAGCAGGCTTTCGTCAGCGACGGACGCCGCCGCCTCTACCACGTTAATTAGCGTTTCAACATCGCCGCTGAAGAGATGCATATAGCGGCTTTCGCGCTTGCCCGGCTCGCGCGCCAGGCGTAACACAAAGGGGCCATCTTCCCGGCTGGCCAGGGTTTCGAGCGTCTGCTCAACCTGCTGCACGTCCGTAAATTCATGCATGCGGGAGGCGCGGCTGCGCAGCTCTCCCGGTGTCTGCGCCCCGCGCAGCAGCAGGGTGGTAATAACCGCCACCTCCGCCGGGTTGAGCTTCAGATCGCCAAATTCCGAGTTGCAAAAGCGCTGTTCGTATTTGGTGACGCGGTTGCCAAAGCCGCTGACCGTGCGCAGATAGTGGCGCTTCACCAGCGCATCCAGCACCTCCTGCACCTCGCCTTCGGTGAGGTTCATTACCGGCTCGCGGTTGGTTTTCTGGTTACAGGCGAGGGTCACCGCATTGATGGAGAGCGGATACTGTTCGGGGGTGGTGACCTGTTTTTCCAGCAGGCAACCCACGATGCGCGCCTCCGTAGCCGTTAACTGATATTTCATGCTTACTCCTTAGCGCCCGGCGCTCCACTCTTTAGTTGTCAGCGCCGTCAGGACATGGTCCCGCCACTCGCCGTTAATCAGCAGGTAATCTTTCGCGTAGCCCTCTTTTTCAAAACCGAGGCGCGCCAGCAGGTCGCCGCTGCGCTGATTGTGCGGCATGTAGTTGGCCATAATGCGGTGAATATGCTGGGTGCGCTGCATATAACGAATGGCTGCCGTCAGCGCCTCGAACATTAACCCCTGCCCCTGCCATTTCTGGCCGATGGAATAGCCGAGATAGCAGGCGTGAAAGGAGCCCCGTACCACGTTGGAAAAGTTGGCGATGCCGACAATCTCTTTTTCATCGGGATCGAGCAGCGCAAAATAGAAGGCAGACCCCTGCTTATGAAACTCGGCAATCATGCCCAGCCGTGCCTGCCAGCCGGAGGGATAGCAGTGGCTTTCATCCCGAACGGGCTCCCAGGGTTTTAAAAACTGGCGATTTTCGGCGTAATAGTCCGCCAGACGCCAGGCATCACGCTCGTGAACCAGCCGGACAACCAGCCGATCGGTCGTCAGACGCACTTTCGGCACATTACTGCGATAGCCAAACATTGATACCACTCCTTCACGTAACAACATCGCCCGTTTGCTTTACTATACCTGCGCGGCTCCCGTCTGTGAAAACAGTGACATACCATTTTCGTGACTTTTCACACTTTACGATGAAAAGGCTAAATCAAAGTCTCCTTTTGATAAAAAAATATTGTCACCGGCGGGGTGGGAAATCCAACGCTTACCCCGCAGAATATTAGCGCGCTTACCTTTTTAATTTCCCGGAGGGGAAATGTCCCGCATCTCGCAGGCCCGGAGCCTGGGTAAATATTTCCTTCTTATCGATAACATGCTGGTGGTGCTTGGCTTTTTTGTCGTTTTTCCGCTTATTTCGATCCGTTTCGTGGATCAAATGGGCTGGGCGGCATTAATGGTGGGTATTGCCCTCGGCTTACGCCAGTTTGTGCAGCAGGGGCTGGGCATTTTTGGCGGCGCCATTGCCGATCGCTTCGGTGCCAAACCGATGATCGTCACCGGCATGCTGCTGCGCGCGGCGGGGTTTGCCACCATGGGGATCGCCCATGAGCCCTGGCTGCTGTGGGTCTCCTGTTTTATCTCCGGCCTCGGCGGCACCCTGTTCGATCCGCCGCGCACCGCGCTGGTGGTCAAGCTCATCCGCCCCCGCCAGCGCGGCCGCTTCTTTTCGCTGCTGATGATGCAGGACAGCG
>DKMV01000256.1 GCA_002469605.1 Leclercia sp. UBA7405 | reverse complement strand
AGCCGGAGGGAATAAGCCGAAGGCACCGCGAAGCGGCGATTTTCCTGGCCGGGAGCCGGGGTCGCCAGGGGGGCGGCGGCGAGCCCCTCTGGCACGTTCACGTGTGCGGGAGTACCAGAGAAGCAAGGAACGTGAGGTGAACGGAACCGACAACAGAGCCGCATGTTCCCCTCACCCTAACCCTCTCCCCAAAGGGGCGAGGGAACTGTTCGGTGCGGTCTGATGCCCTCACCCCAGCCCTCTCCCACAGGGAGAGGGTGCAGACATTAAAAAAAGGCAACTGTCGTTGCCTTTTTGCTTTTACCTTGCCTCACCCCAGCCCCCTCCCACAGGGAGAGGGTGCAAACCCTAAAAACAGCACCTCAGCTGCCCCTTCGCTTTTACTTTCGAATGAAATTAAATTTGTGCTCTCCGTCACCTTGTTATTAGAATGTTGCTGGTCGCAGTAATATTCAGGAGCACATTTTATGACCGTTAAAGTTATCGTCACAGACATGGACGGAACTTTCCTTGATGACGCCAAGCAGTACGATCGCGATCGCTTCATGGCGCAGTTCGCAGAGCTTCAGGCCCGGGGTATCAAGTTCGTTGTCGCCAGCGGCAACCAGTACTACCAGCTCATCTCTTTCTTCCCGGAGCTAAAAGAGCAGATCGCCTTTGTAGCGGAAAACGGCGCCCTGGTATTCGATCACGGCGAACAGATTTTCCATGGCGAGCTGACCCGGCACGAGTCGCAGATCGTCATCGGCGAGCTGCTGAAAGATAAAAGCCTCAACTTCGTGGCCTGCGGACTACAGAGCGCGTACGTCAGCGATAAAGCCCCGGAGGCGTTCGTGGCGCTGATGTCAAAACACTATCACCGCCTGAAACGCATCAGCGATTACAGCGAAATCGACGATGTGCTGTTTAAATTCTCCCTGAACCTGCCGGACAGCGATATCCCGAACCTGATTGATGCCCTGCATGTCTCCCTCGATGGCATCATGAAGCCGGTCACCAGCGGCTTTGGCTTTGTGGATTTGATTATTCCCGGCCTGCATAAGGCCAACGGCATCAGCCGTCTGCTCAAGCGCTGGAATATCTCCCCGCAGGATTGCGTGGCCATCGGCGACAGCGGCAATGACGCCGAGATGCTTAAGTTCGTGGGCTACTCCTTTGCCATGGGCAACGCCGGCGAGGCCATTAAATCCATCGCCCGCTACCAGGCCGACGATAATAACCATCAGGGTGCCCTGAACGTCATTCAGGCCGTGCTGGATAACACCGCGCCTTTTAATAACTGATCCCCTTTCGCCGGACTTCTCCGGCGAACGCCCTCCTCTCCCTCTTTCTTTCTGTTCCTGTTTCCGTCCTGTGCACCCGATCAAGTTTTTCAACTTGCATTAACTTATTTTTAACTTAAAGTATCACTTGTAATCAATTTTACTTTCGAATGAAAGATAGCGAGGCTCTCATGTCCTTATCCTTTACCAGTGAAACCCTGCCTGCGGATCATAAAGCGGCGATCCGCCATATGAAGCGCGAGCTGCGGGCGCAGATCGGCGATGTACAGGCGGTGTTTGATCGGCTGCACGACAAGATTGCCACCCGGGTGGCGGAGATCAACGAGCTGAAGCGCCGCAATGAACCCGTCTGGCCGGTGATCCCCTTTGCCGACGTGCAGAGCGGAAACATCAGCGAGGCGCAGCGCGCAGCGGTGAAACGCCGGGGCTGCGCGGTAATCAAAGGTCACTTCCCGCGCGAGCAGGCGCTGGCGTGGGACAACTCAATGCTCGACTATCTGGATCTCAACAGGTTTGACGAGGTGTACAAGGGGCCGGGAGATAACTTCTTTGGCACCCTCACCGCCTCGCGTCCGGAAATTTATCCCATCTACTGGTCGCAGGCGCAGATGCAGGCCCGTCAGAGCGAGCAGATGGCGCAGGTGCAGTCGTTCCTGAACCGTTTGTGGACTTTTGAGAGCAACGGCAAGCAGTGGTTCAACCCGGACGTCAGCGTGATCTATCCGGACCGTATTCGCCGCCGTCCGCCGGGCACCACCTCGAAAGGGCTGGGGGCGCACACGGACTCCGGCGCGCTGGAGCGCTGGCTGCTGCCGGCCTATCAGCAGGTCTTTGCCCGGGTGTTTGACGGCAACGTGGAGCAGTACGATCCCTGGAACGCCGCCCACCGCACCGAGGTGGAAGAGTACACGGTGGATAACACCACCAAATGCTCGGTGTTCCGCACCTTCCAGGGCTGGACCGCGCTCTCAGATATGATCCCTGACCAGGGTCTGCTGCACGTGGTGCCGATCCCGGAGGCGATGGCCTATATCCTGCTGCGCCCGCTGCTGGACGATGTACCGGAAGACGAGCTCTGCGGCGTGGCGCCGGGCCGCGTGCTGCCCATCTCCGAGAAGTGGCATCCGCTGCTGATCGAGGCCTTAACCAGCATTCCGGCGCTGGAGGCGGGCGATTCGGTCTGGTGGCACTGCGATGTGATCCACTCGGTCGCGCCGGTGGAGAACCAGCAGGGCTGGGGCAACGTGATGTATATTCCGGCGGCACCGATGTGCGAGAAAAACCTCGCCTACGCGCAGAAGGTTAAGGCGGCGCTGGAGACCGGGGCCTCACCGGGCGACTTCCCGCGGGAAGATTACGAAGCCAGCTGGCAGGGACGTTTTACGCTTGCCGATCTGAACATCCACGGTAAACGCGCCCTCGGCATGGCCTAAGCGTCGTACAGCCCTTCCCGCTCGACGGCGGTGCGCCCTTTTCCGGGGCGTATCCGCCGTACCGACTCCCGCACCGCCAGAGTACCGTTCAGCAGCAGCGTGCCTACCGGCGCCTGCGGGCGCACCAGCCGCTGTTGCAACAGGTGCACCGCCTCCGTTCCCAGCTCATCGCGCGGCACGTGCACCGCCGTTAAGGGGACATCCTGAATAGCCGCCAGGTTAAAGCCGTCGATGCTCATCACCGAGACATCCTGCGGCACCCGCAGGCCGTGCTTTTGCAGCGCGCTGATGGTCCCCGCCGCCATAAAATCCCCCCCGACCAGAAAGGCGGTGGGCAGAGATTTGGCCGGGGCCTGGCGCAGCCAGTCGCTCACCTGCCGTTCGCTCTCCCGGGCGCTGAAGCTGGGCACCACCAGCAGATGGCGTTTGTCGTTAAAACTGAGGTTCTGATTCTGCCAGCCGTCGCGGATGCCGGCGAGGCGCAGCTCCATGGTGTAACGGCGCAGGCAGAGGACGTTCATCACCTCCCGATGCCCCATCTCAAACAGATATTGCGCCGCCAGCTCGCCGATGGCGCGATGGTCGGGCGCAACGGCGGGCAGGCGCATGCGCCGGTCCCGGCAGTTGATCAACATGCAGGGTTTCCCTACGTCCACCGCCAGATCGTGAATGTGCGGGTCATCGATGCCGAGCAGAACCGCCGCCTGGGTATCGGCCTCGTTCATCCGCGCCAGAAAGAGCTGGGCGTCGCCGTCGTTCTCCTCGAGCGCGCAGTAACGCAGCCGCACCTCATGGGAGGCCAGACCTTTACTCAGGCTCTGGATCACCCGGTAGTAAAAGATGTCGGACCGCTCGTCAAAGGCCCGCTGGGGGGCGAACACCACCAGGCTGTTCAGCAGCAGCCGTCCGGCCGCCATCCCCTCCATCACCCCCAGCTCCCGGGCACAGGCCAGCACGCTGGCGCGCGCTCTGGCACTGGTATTGGCTTTGCCTGCCAGCACCCGGGAGACGGTGCTGATCGAGAGCCCGGTGCGGGTGG
>DKMV01000316.1:1411-10797 GCA_002469605.1 Leclercia sp. UBA7405 | reverse complement strand
GTCCCGTCCGTTCCGCCACTAATAAGAAGCCCTGAGCTAACGCTCAGGGCTTTTTTTATAGCTGTCGCTTTATTATTGCTAAAATCGCAAAAATCCTCTGCTAATCCTGCTCTTTTTCAGCGCACTCTCTCCCGCGATAATTCCTCTCTGTTAACGAACACTATTATTAAAGAGGAATTCAATGACTATCCCTGCATTTGGTCTGGGCACCTTCCGCCTGAAAGATGATGTTGTTATCGCTTCTGTAAAAACCGCTCTGGAGCTGGGTTACCGGGCTATTGATACGGCGCAAATCTATGAAAACGAAGCGGCCGTGGGCCAGGCGATTGCTGAAAGCGGTGTATCCCGTGATGAGCTCTTTATCACCACCAAGATCTGGATTGAGAATCTCAGCAAAGAGAAGCTGATCCCAAGTCTGAAAGAGAGTCTGAAAAAACTGCGTACCGACTATGTGGATCTCACCCTGATCCACTGGCCGTCACCGAAGGATGCCGTCGCTGTTGAAGAGTTTATGCAGGCGCTGATGGAGGCAAAAGCGCAGGGCTTAACCCGTGAAATTGGCATCTCTAACTTCACTATCCCGCTGATGGAAA
Source organism: Leclercia sp. UBA7405 (assembly GCA_002469605.1). Lineage (GTDB taxonomy): Bacteria > Pseudomonadota > Gammaproteobacteria > Enterobacterales > Enterobacteriaceae > Enterobacter. The sequence continues at coordinate 10,204 of DKMV01000316.1, read as the reverse complement.
GAGCCATTGCGGCGGTTGGGGCCGAGAACATTGCCACGAACCAGATCGAGCTTTCACCCTATCTGCAAAACCGCAAAGTGGTGGCGTGGGCAAAAGAGCACGGCATCCATATTACCTCTTATATGACGCTGGCATACGGTAAGGCACTGAAAGATGAAGTGATTGCGCGTATTGCAGAGAAACATAACGCCACGGCTGCCCAGGTCATTCTGGCCTGGGCGATGAGTGAAGGCTACGCCGTGATCCCTTCTTCGACCAAACGTGAAAACCTGGCAAGTAATCTGCTGGCACAGGATTTTAAGCTCGACGAAGAAGACAAAAAAGCGATCGCGGCCCTGGAGTGCAACGATCGCCTGGTAAGCCCGGAAAGCTTAGCGCCGGACTGGGATTAATGTCCTGCCGCCCTCTGTAGCCTAAACCCTCATTCAGCTCCTTCGGGAGCTGTTTTTATATGCTCGCTTAAGAAATCGATAAAGGCCCGTATGCGCGTACTTACTGCTCTGTCACTGTAGTAGACCGCACTGAAGGGCATCTCCACCGGCAAACGCCGATCCGCCATCAGCTCCACAAGCTCACCCCGGGCAATCTCTTTATCAATCATGTAATCAGACAGGCAGGCAATCCCGTTTCCTTCAAGGCATAGCTGCTTTAGCGTCTCTCCGCTGTTGGAGGATAAGCCGCAGGTAATCTCATAGAGTTGCCCGTCATGGCGCGCTACCGGCCAGGTATTCAGGGATACGGGCTCCGTAAAGCCAAGACAAAGGTGTTGGCTAAGATCATCAACCGACTCGGGTTGGCCAAATTGGGCGATATAGTGGGGTGAGGCGATGATCTTGCGGTAGCTTTTGAACAGGGGGCGGGCGCGCAAACTCGAGTCTGTTAAGGTTCCCGCGCGGATCGCCACGTCCACCTTTCGCTCAATCAGGTTAATAAAGGTTTCCGAAGAGACCAGTGAGAGCGTCATCTCAGGATAGCGCTCGCGAAAAGGTTTGATGAGCGGCATCAGAAAATGGAGCACCACCGGCGTGGCGGCATCGATCCGCAGCAGTCCGCGGGGCGTGCTCCGGCTCTCCATAATCTCGGTTTCCGCCGCCGCCATCTCCTGTAATACCGACTGTACCCGCCGGAAATAGCGCTCTCCCTCTTCGGTCAGGCTTAGCTGTCGCGTCGTGCGGTTCAGCAGGCTTACGCCAAGCTTCATCTCCAGTTTTTTCACCGAGCGGCTAATGGCAGAGTTTGCCTGTCCAAGCTGCTCTGCAGCACGGCTAAAACTCCCGCTTTCTACCACGGCGACAAAGATCGCCAGCTCTTCTGAGGTTGCTTTCATTGTTGCTTAATCCGCAAAATTCTATTGATACTTTGACCATTTTTGTTATTTAAGCACTAACGCATACTGGTGTCATCTTAATCCTGATGAGACGGAGTTATTATGCCACTGGCATTACTTGCCCTGACGATCAGTGCCTTTGCAATAGGCACGACCGAGTTTGTTATCGTAGGCCTGGTTCCTACCATTGCCGACCAGCTCGCTATCTCGCTGCCTTCAGCCGGCCTGCTGGTTTCCATTTATGCGTTGGGTGTTGCCATTGGCGCGCCTGTTCTGACCGCACTCACCGGCCGTCTGCCGCGCAAGCAGCTGCTGATGGGGCTGATGGTGCTCTTCACCGCAGGCAATATACTTGCCTGGCAGGCCCCCGATTACACCACCCTGATTATCGCGCGCCTGCTCACCGGTCTGGCCCATGGCGTCTTCTTCTCCATTGGATCGACGATCGCCACCAGTCTGGTGCCAAAAGAGAAAGCCGCATCGGCGATTGCCATTATGTTTGGTGGCTTAACGGTCGCCCTGGTGACGGGCGTGCCGCTGGGAACCTTCATTGGTCAGCACTTTGGCTGGCGCGAAACCTTCCTTGCAGTCTCCCTGCTGGGCGTTATAGCCCTGGTAAGTAGCCAGCTGCTGATCCCTTCATCCATTCCGGGCCGTGCAGCGGCAACGCTACGCGATCAGCTGAAAGTGCTCACCCATCCTCGTTTGCTGATGATCTATGCCATCACCGCGCTGGGGTATGGCGGCGTGTTTACGGCGTTCACTTTCCTGGCGCCGATGATGCAGGATCTGGCCGGATTTTCACCCAGCGCCGTCAGCTGGATCCTGCTCGGCTACGGCGTCTCGGTGGCGATCGGTAATATCTGGGGTGGAAAACTGGCGGATAAGTACGGCGCCGTGCCGGCACTGAAAATCATTTTTGCCGCGCTGGTAATACTGCTACTGGTTTTCCAGTTTACCTCTTCTGTCCAGTATGCCGCGCTGGCAACCGTACTGGTGATGGGTATCTTCGCCTTCGGTAACGTGCCTGGCCTTCAGGTGTATGTGGTGCAAAAAGCGGAGCAGTACACGCCGAACGCGGTGGATGTTGCCTCAGGCCTGAATATCGCTGCCTTTAACATCGGTATTGCCCTCGGTTCGATTATTGGTGGGCAGACGGTACAGCACGCCGGGCTGGCGCAAACACCCTGGATTGGAGCCATTATCGTTCTGGTTGCCTTACTGCTGGTTGGCCTCAGCGGGCGGCTGGATAAGCCCGCTCTTGTGGCACAAAAGTAAGCACTTGCTTACAACCCCTGGAGAGGTTTCTCGCTAATTGCATTGAAAGTGTGACCTGAAAACCCTATAACATTAGAACCCGCTCGTTTTCCGGGCGGGATCACGTTACAGAGGCCGTTTTCAAAAGTGCGAAAGAATACCTATGCCATGCGCTATGTTGCCGGACAGCCAGCGGAGAGAATTTTACCTCCGGGTTCGTTTGCGACTGTAGGTCAGGCATTGCCGGCTGGCGCACCCTTAAGCAGTGATGAAAAAATCCGCGTGCTGGTGTGGAACATCTTTAAACAACAGCGCGCCGAGTGGTTATCCGTTCTGAAGAACTTCGGTAAGGATGCGCATCTGGTCCTGTTGCAGGAGGCGCAAACCACGCCGGAGCTGGTAAGGTTTGCCACCACCAACTATCTGGCTGCCGATCAGGTGCCCGCTTTTGTCCTGCCGCAGCATCCCTCCGGTGTGATGACCCTTTCAGCTGCGCATCCCGTTTACTGCTGCCCGCTGCGCGAACGCGAGCCCTTGCTGAGGCTGGCTAAATCAGCGCTGGTCACCGTCTATCCCTTGCCGGACACTCGCCTGCTGATGGTTGTAAATATTCACGCAGTGAATTTCAGCCTTGGGGTGGATGTTTATAGTAAGCAGTTGCTCCCGATTGGCGATCAGATTGCTCACCACAGCGGGCCAATTATTATGGCCGGCGATTTTAACGCCTGGAGCCGCCCGCGCATGAATGCGCTGTATCGTTTTGCGCGCGAGATGTCCCTGCGCGAAGTACGTTTCACCGATGACCAGCGGCGTAAGGCCTTTGGTCGCCCGCTCGATTTTGTCTTCTATCGTGGTCTGAACGTGCACGAAGCCTCGGTACTGGTGACGAGCGCCTCCGACCACAATCCGCTACTAGTTGAATTCAGTCCCGGCAAACCTGAGAAATAATGGTTCGTCAGGTCTGCCGTGGGGCAGGCCTGTGCTGGTGAGGTGCTGCCCTTTCTTTTTCCAACAACAAAGGACAGTACGATGACAACACAATCCCATCATGACAACGTAGAAAAACAGTTTGGCTCGCAGGCCAGTGCTTACCTGAGCAGCGCCGTTCATGCCGCCGGGCGCGATTTACAACGTCTGGACGAGCGCCTGGCGTCCTTCCCACAGGCGCATGTGCTCGATTTAGGCTGTGGGGCAGGGCATGCCAGCTTCGTCGCTGCCCGCCGGGTGGCCCAGGTCACCGCCTATGATTTATCCGCCCAGATGCTCGAGGTTGTGAGTACAGCGGCAAAAGAGAAAGGCCTGAACAATATCACTACCCGCCAGGGCTACGCCGAAGCGCTGCCGTTCGCAGCGGAAAGCTTCGATGTGGTTATCAGCCGTTATTCAGCACACCACTGGCATGATGTGGGGCAGGCTTTACGGGACGTGAAGCGCGTGTTGAAGCCCGGTGGGATCTTCATCATTATGGACGTCATGGCGCCCGGCCATCCGGTACGGGATATCTGGTTACAGACGGTTGAAGCGCTGCGTGATACCTCGCACGTGCGCAACTATGCCAGCGGGGAGTGGTTATCCCTGATTGACGACGCCGGCCTGATTACCCGCTCTTTAGTCACCGATCGTTTATCGCTGGAATTTAGCTCGTGGATTGCCCGTATGCGCACGCCTGAGACATTAAGCCAGTCGATTCGCCTCTATCAGCAGAGCGCCTCTGGCGACGTGCAGGCTTATTTTGAACTGCAGGAGGATGGCTCCTTTACCAGCGATACTATTTTCGCTGAGGCGCAAAAAGCGGGATAAATAAAAAAGGCACCGGGGGAATCGGTGCCTTATTTTTTACCCGGTCGGGTATCAGGAATCTGGCGTGGCGTTGTTTTTAACAAACAGCGTCAATTGATCGCCCGGTTGCAGATTGTCAGTACTGCCGTTCCAGCGCATCACATCTTTGATGTTTACGCCGTGCGTTTTGGCAATACTGGAGAGCGAATCACCTTTGCGCACGCGATAGGTAATGCTATCGCTGTTGCTGGCGAGACGCTGCGCGCTACTACCTGCGCCAACCGTCAAATCCTGACCCACTTTCAGATTAGAACCGCGCAGATTATTCCATTGCTGCAGATCTTTGCTGCTCACGCCGAGACGTGAAGCAATACCCGAAAGCGTATCGCCTGAACGAACCTTATAGCTACGGCTGCTTACCGGTGAGTTATCCGCAATCAGCGTTGACTCAACCGCGGCAATTTCACCCGATGCCAGCGAGTTACGTAACTGCTCGGCATGTTTCTGCGGCACCAGTACGTATTTCGGTCCACTGTTACCCAACGTTGAGCCTTTAACGCCTGCGTTAAACGCCTTCAGTTTGGTGACCGAGATGCCCGCCATATCTGCAACCTGCTTCAGTTCAACAGGGCTGTTCAGACGAACTCTCGCCAGTGCACGACTCTCATCTGATGTCGGCAGCTGCACGCCATAGCGTTTGCTGTTTTTGAGAATATCACTCAAAGCCAGCATCTTAGGCACGTAAACTTTGGTTTCCTGTGGCAGTGGAAGCGACCAAAAGTCCGTGGGTTTGCCACGCGCTTTATTCGCTTTCATTGCCTTCATTACACGACCTTCACCGCTGTTATAAGCAGCAACCGTTAATAACCAGTCGCCGTCAAACATCTTGTTCAGACGCTGCATCATATCGAGGGCAGCCGTTGTTGAGGCGACCACATCGCGACGCGCATCGTAGTTGCGGGTCTGTTTTAAACCATAATTACGCCCTGTGCTCGGTATGATCTGCCAGATGCCTGCGGCATTGGCGCCAGACGTTGCGTGCGGGTTAAAAGCGCTCTCCACTATGGGTAGTAATACTAGTTCCATCGGCATGTTACGTTTCTTAACTTGCCCGGCTATCCAGTACATATACGGCTCTGCCCGTAAAGTTACATCGTGGAGATAGCTCTTATTACTTAAGTACTTCTGTTTCTGTTCGCGAATCCGGCTGTTTTCCGGAATTCCCATCTTTAGCTCGTCGCCAATAGAGGCCCACAAGTCCTGATCCTGCGCAAATGACGTCCCATCGTCCATCCATCGCGCCGAACTTGTGAACTTTCCTGCTTCCCCTTGACCAGCTGCAGAAAGGCTCTGTGCGTGCTGTTGTACGTTGCCACCGTTCTGAGACGCCTGGCAACCCACAAGCAGGACAGAGGCGAGTAATATCGCTTTTGCCTTCATGTGTGTGTCAATAGTTGCTTAAAAGACGAGCGATGATAACGACCAAATTTTGAAAAGGCAACCCGCAATTGTCAGAAGTTATCTTTCTTTGCCCTCAACCATGCAAAACGGGCTTCAGCTTGTTGCAAATTTGTTTCTTCGTTTATTTTGCTAATTAAATCATTATCATCCGTTCGGAGAAATAGATTGATTTCACGCTCATTTTTCAGAATAACGGGCAGTGTTTTTTGTTTTTTTGCACGTAACTCATTAACTTTATGGTAGTAATCCTGAATAGCTGGATCCTCGGGTAAAATGTGCATCGCAAACTTCATATTCGCTAAAGTGTACTCATGTGCGCAACATATAAGCGTATCTTCAGGAAGGGCGTTTATCTTCTGGAAAGACTGGTACATCTGGGCTGGCGTGCCTTCAAAGAGTCTTCCGCAGCCGCCAGAGAACATGGTGTCGCCGCAAAAAAGATAAGGGAAACTGAAGAAAGAAATATGTTCCAAAGTGTGACCCGGTGTAGCAAAAACAGAAAATTCTGACCCCAGTATGACGATCTTTTCACCATCTTCGACTACGCAGGTGGTCCCTTTATCTCGCGTTTCACCAGGACCGTAAACTTCCAGATGGGGGAATTTCGCACGCAATGCCCCTACGCCGCCCACATGGTCATGATGGTGATGGGTCAGCAGGATGGCTTCAGGCTGCCACTGATGCTCCTGAATGGCCTTGAGTACAGGCTCGGCCTCACCGGGATCGACAATGATGCAGCGCTTCGCCTCATCGGTTAAAACCCAGATGTAATTGTCCTGAAACGCGGGAATACTGATAAGATTCATAAATTATCTCTTATTACGTAGCGGGTGTGTTGATGAAACCGGCAAGGATACCTCAGATTCCCTCAGCACCGATTTGTTGGGCCGATTTGCCCTGGGGCGAATATTACCGCGAAGCGCTCGAGCAACAGCTAAAGCCCTGGTTTGCAAAAATGTATGGTTTTCACCTGCTTAAGATTGGCAATTTAAGCGCGGAAATCAACTCTGAAAGCTGCGCTATCTCCCATCAGGTTAATGTTTCTCTTGCCGGCCAGCCGCTGCAGGTCAAGGCCAACCCGCTGCATCTCCCTTTTGCTGAAAAGTCGGTTGATGCTTGTCTGCTGGCCCACGCGCTCCCCTGGTGCGAGGATCCGCACCGCCTGCTGCGGGAAGCAGACCGGGTACTGATTGATGACGGCTGGCTGATTTTAAGTAGTTTTAACCCCATGAGCCTGATGGGGTTACGCAAAATGGTGCCGATATTGCGCCGTAAGCCGCCCTATAACAGCCGAATGTTTACGATGGTTCGCCAGCTCGACTGGCTGTCGCTGCTCAATTTCGAAGTGATGTACCACAGCGGATTTCAGGTGCTGCCCTGGGCGCGGCAGGGAGGGAAACTGCTTAGCACCCATCTTCCGGCGCTGGGTTGTATGCAGGTGATTGTGGCGCGTAAGCGAACTATCCCGCTCACGCTGAATCCGATGAAACAAAATAAATCGAGAACCCCACTGCGCCAGGCGGTAGGGGCCACCCGACAATACCGAAAACCCTAATCAGGCTTCCGGCTGATATCCCACATCTTCGTGCATAGGGTTGAGCGCCGCCGTACGCGCCAGCTCGTCGCAGCGTTCGTTCTCGGGATGGCCGGCGTGGCCTTTAACCCACTCCCAGGTGATCTTGTGCTGGCTAAGGGCGGTGTCCAGGCGTTTCCACAGGTCGACATTTTTAACCGGCTTTTTGTCCGCCGTTTTCCAGCCGCGTTTTTTCCAGTTGTGGATCCACTGGGTGATCCCCTGGCGAACATACTGGCTGTCGGTGCTCAGCACGACGTCGCAGTGCTCTTTTAAGGCCTCCAGCGCCACGATAGCCGCCATCATCTCCATGCGGTTATTGGTGGTCAGACGGTAGCCTTCACTAAAGGTTTTTTCATGCTCGCGATAACGTAAAATCGCGCCGTAGCCGCCAGGGCCTGGATTGCCGAGGCAAGATCCATCGGTGAAAATCTCAACCTGTTTACGCATCTCTGGTAAACTTCCTGTTTTGAAACGATCGGTAAAACGACAAGTCTGACATAAATGACCGCTATGAGCACTGCAATTACACGACAGATCGTCCTCGATACTGAAACCACCGGTATGAACCAAATCGGCGCGCACTATGAAGGGCACAAGATCATCGAGATCGGTGCTGTCGAAGTAGTGAACCGTCGTCTTACCGGCAATAACTTTCATGTCTACCTGAAGCCGGACCGGCTGGTGGACCCGGAAGCCTTTGGCGTTCACGGGATTGCCGATGAGTTCCTGCTGGATAAGCCGACCTTTGCGGAAATCGCTGACGAATTTATCGAGTACATTAGCGGCGCCGAGCTGGTCATTCATAACGCGTCGTTCGATATCGGCTTTATGGACTATGAGTTCAGCAAGCTCAACCGCGGCATTCCCAAAACCGATACCTTCTGTAAAGTGACCGACAGCCTGGCGATGGCCAGGAAGATGTTCCCCGGCAAGCGCAACAGTCTTGATGCGCTCTGCTCACGCTATGAGATAGACAACACCAAGCGAACGCTGCACGGCGCATTGCTCGATGCCCAGATCCTCGCCGACGTCTATCTGACCATGACCGGCGGCCAGACGCTGTTGAAATTTATCAGCGAAAGTGAGTCACAGCAGCAGCAGTCCGAGGGGGGCATCCAGCGACTAATTCGCCAGGCGAATAACCTGCGGGTGATCAGGGCCTGCGACGAGGAGCTGGTGAATCACGAATCCCGTCTCGATCTGGTAGAGAAGAAGGGCGGAAGCTGCCTCTGGCGCGCATAGCAGGCCCGTTTTGCTGCATAAATCGCCGGGTGGGTGATTTTTGCAGCAAATGATTCAAAACCTAAGAAAAAGCGTTGACGTGTTCACAGGCAAACCGTAATATTCGCCTCGTTCCCTGAACGGGAACAGTGGAGCGGTAGTTCAGTCGGTT
>DKMV01000316.1:0-1243 GCA_002469605.1 Leclercia sp. UBA7405 | reverse complement strand
CCCGTCCGTTCCGCCACTATTAAGAAGGCCTGAATCAGTAATGATTCAGGACTTTGTCGTTTTATTTTTCGTGCTCCTTTTTCCATTCCTTTACATTAACAAATAGTTAATATTTGTAGTGCAATTATTTAACAATTGCTGCTTTATGGTGCATTTTCTGCACTATTTCTGTGCAAACCTCCCTGCCTCGCGCTATTCTTGCGTTTCCGCCTGTAACAATCCCTTAAAGAATAACTCACTATTTTTCATCACCTTAACCAGGAATGTTCTGAACCAATATCATATTGGTTCGTTAATTGCTTAATCATTAAGGCAATAAGTAACGATCTATATCAATAACTTATTGTTAATAAAAATAAAGTAATGATGATAGCAGGCGAACCAATATGGAAAAAACGTCCGGATTTCTGGCCAACTCCAGTACCGCGCTTGAGCAGTTGCGCGGGTTAATCAACCAGCACGAGTCAACACCAGGCCTTCCGCTGCCCACTGAACGTGAGCTGTCGGAAACACTCGGCGTAGGGCGACGCGAGGTCCGCCGTGCGCTGGATGTGCTGGAAGAGGAGGGCAGGATCTGGCGTAAACAGGGCAAAGGTACCTTTATTGGCCCCGCGGCGCCGGTAGAACCGCTGGCGCTTCAGGGGCTGGTCCAGCAGACCAATCTGCTGGAGGTGATGGAAGCCCGTCTACAACTCGAACCCGGCTTAGCCCGGCTTGCGGCACTGCGTGCCACCAGGGAACATCTCGCGCTGATGCAGCGCATGCTGGAGCGCATCGACAAGGTCAGCCCGGACGACCGCGATTTAAATGAACTCTGGGATAGCGCTTTTCACCGGGCCATCGCCGAAGCTGCGGGCAATCGCCTGCTGCTGGGGCTGTTCGATGCCATCGACGCCGTCCGGCGCGATCCCGCCTGGCAGCACCTGCGCGACATGGCGCGCACCCCCGAACGCGTCGACCTCTATAACGACCATCACCATAAAATCATCACGGCGATCGTTAATCGCCAGCCCAACGAAGCCGCTGCGGCCATGCGTGAGCACCTGCTCAGCCTGCAGACCGCCCTGATCCAGGCTATCAACCTTGAGGATGTTCCCCCGCTATGACGACGATACCTTTTAAGGAGGCCGCGCCGATCCTGCGCCTGCACGATCTCAACGTAAAATTTGCCGGTTCGCCGGTCAGCGTACTGGACGGTATTTCATTGAGCGTTAAAGCGGGCGAAACCCTGGCGCTGGTGGGC
>DKMV01000315.1:11619-12115 GCA_002469605.1 Leclercia sp. UBA7405 | reverse complement strand
CAGCTCCATGCTTAACCATACATAGCCGTGAATCGGCGTTTCCGCCACGTTTTCGCTCTGATGTTCCTGGATTAGCTGACGCAGTTCGGCAACGATGTCGTTCAGCCGTTCGGTGTTTGCCAGGATGGGCTGCGGGTTGCCTTCATAGAGCGCATGGGCAATGGTCAGCAGCGTTTGCTGGGTCATCTGCTGCGTCTCTTTAAGAGTATGGGCGTTGAGCATCACAAAATGGCTCGCCCGCGAGGCCCAGTGGGCATTGATTTGCAGCTCCAGGATGCAGACCAGATTACGGCTAACCGTCTGTATCGCTTCGAGGATCGATTTCTGTATATGGGTCTCTTTGCTGGCCGGTACGATCAGACCACGCATCTTTACCACGTCGTTAAGGATGGTCTGCAGATGTTTCTCCAGCCGCGGACGCTCAACCAGATTGGGGGAAAAGCCGGCCTGATAGACCCGGTTGAAGGCGGTAACGTAATTCGCCATCTGGATGCGC
>DKMV01000315.1:7888-11444 GCA_002469605.1 Leclercia sp. UBA7405 | reverse complement strand
CATCTGGATGCGCCAGTGCAGGAACGCCCGCTGGGGCCAGATGCCGGTAAAGAGCATCGCCAGCAGCGAGCCCAGAATCACGTCTCCGCTTCGCCACAGCGCGGTGGTCATATCCCCCGTCGGCCCGCCGATCACCACCGCCAGGGTGATCCCGATCAGCAGCGCCTGATAGGGTTTTTTACCCAGCGCCAGCCAGCCGCACAGGAACATCGCCGCGCCACACCAGAGCAGCATAAGCGGTAATGAATAGAGCTCAAGCTGGAGGGCAATCAAACCAAGCGCCGAACCAAAGATTGTGCCGCCGATACGCTCAAATGCCCGGGGTACTACGTTACCCCAGAAGGAGATCGGCCCCATGATCACCACCAGGGTGATGAGCGGCCATGTGCCCTCCGGCACCGCCAGCAGGCGCACCAGCAGGAAGGTGAGGATAAACGCCAGCGCAATGCGACAGCCGTGCACAACGCGATAATGACGATACAGACGAATTTCAAACGACGTTAAGGATTTATCGGGGCGCACACCCGCTCTCCAGCCACTGATCAGAGGCTAATTGTACTGTGTTTTCTGCCGGAGGGTGTCGCATCCGGCAGATTATCCTTGCGATATATGTGCATTAACCCGCTTTATGCTCGACGGGAACCAGCATTTCGATCGTCCAGTAACCATCGGCGTTGCCGTCATTGAGATAACGTTCAATACAGGGCTTAGGGGCAATCTGGTAGTTAGCGTCTTCCAGCAGGCTGGCTAAGAACAGTTTCCAGGGGGTGGCGTAGTCATCGCCCTCTATACGGGCGGTGGCAGAGGCGTAATCGCCCGCAGCGACTTCGGTAAGGATCACCCCTTCGCTATTGGGCGGAAGGGTAAAATCGTCGCTGACGGTGACAACGGTGTCGCAGCGCAGCTTCTCCGGCGCCACTTCGTCAGGGTTATCGTAATAGACCGCCAGCCACTCCTGGGCAGGCACGTTACGTCCGCTGACCCACATGTTCAGCTGTTCAAAGCCCTGCTTTACGGTCTGATCCCAGGGGCCCACCAGATGAAAGCCGGCGATTTTACGTTTTGGTTGCTGCGAGATGCTGTAGTCCATGACGCCTCCTTAATCACTGTGTATGCATACACTATAGGGCAGTAAAAAACGCGGTGACAAACAGGAAGTGTAGAGTATGCGAGCAGACTCGCAGAGTCGCCGGTCTGCTCGCAGGCGGGTTAAATATTGTGATGCAGATAATCGCTCAGGCGCGAGAACATGCCGCCTTTTTCAACGCCTTCCAGCGTCACCAGCGGCCAGTGGGCCACCACTTTATCCCGGTCATAGAGCGCAATCTCCCCTACCCGCTGATGCGCGGCGATAGGCGCCTCCAGCTCTTTTTTATCCAGCACGTAGCGGGCTTTGATATTCGGCACTTCCGCTTTTGGCAAGGCCAGCCAGAAATCCTGGTCGGTGCCCAGCGCGATCTTCTCTTTATTGCCGTACCAGATGCGCTCGGATCCCACCTGCTTACCGTTACGCAGGATCTGTACGGTATCGAAGTTCTGCTGGCCCCAGTGCAACAGCTTACGCGCCTGATCTTCTCGCCCTTTCGGGCTTTCGGCGCCCATAATCACCGCGATCAGCCGGCGCTGACCGTCTACCGCCGAGGCAATCAGGTTAAACCCGGCGCCAGAGGTGTGGCCGGTTTTCAGGCCGTCGACATCCAGGGTTTTGTCCCACAGCAGGCCATTGCGGTTCTGCTGGGTGATGCCGTTCCAGGTGAGGCTCTTCTCGCTGTACATATGGTAGAACTCGGGCTCGCCGTGGATGATAGCGCGGGAGAGCACGGCCAGATCAAAGGCCGAGCTGTGCTGCCCTGGGGCATCCAGACCGTGCACGGTTTCGAAATGGGTATCGTGCAGATTCAGCTTCTGCACGTAGTCGTTCATCATCTTCACAAACTGCGGCTGCCCGCCGGCCACGTGGTCGGCCAGCGCGACGCAGGCATCGTTGCCGGAATCAACAATCAGGCCGCGGCTCAGGTCGCGCACGGTTACGCGGTCTCCCGGCTTGATAAACATCAGTGAGGAACCATTAAACACCGGGTTGCCTTTTGCCCAGGCATCCGCGCCCACGGTGACGACATCGTCTGCACTAATGCGGTGGCTATCAATGGCGCGATCGACCACATACCCGGTCATCAGTTTGGTGAGGCTCGCCGGATTGCGCTGCTGGTGTTCGTTGCCCGCCGTTAAGATCTGTCCGGTCGTATAATCCATTAACACCCAGGATCCCGCCTGGATGGCGGGGGGCTGCGGCGCATACTCAATCGGATCGGCAGCCAGCGCGGATGAAATAGTCGCAGCGAGTAAAGAAACAGCAATAAACAGACGGCGTTTCAACGGTATATCCTCAGGTCATTTATAATCGCTGACCTTTTTACGGAACTTCTCGTGTCGATACCTGGATAAATTGCAAAAAAATGTGACAATGAGCATGTTTTAATGCAAACGCCCTCGCAATTTTTTCACCTGCCGCCGCTTTTTCTTCGGCGAGCCTGAGCGGATGGTTTACCATAGCAGGGTGACCTATAAACAGGATGGTATTACCGGTGTCTGATTCCGCTGCGCTCCCCACATTTTTATTCCACGATTACGAAACCTTTGGCACCAGCCCGTCGCTGGACCGCCCGGCGCAGTTTGCCGCGATCCGCACCGATGCGGAGTTCAACATCATCGGCGAGCCTGAGGTGTTCTACTGCAAGCCCGCAGACGACTATCTGCCTCAGCCCGGCGCGGTGATGGTCACCGGCATTACGCCGCAGGAAGCGCGGGCAAAAGGGTTACCCGAGCCAGAATTTGCCCGCCGTATTCACGACCTGTTTACCGTCCCTAATACCTGCGTGGTGGGCTATAACAACGTGCGCTTCGATGACGAAGTGACGCGTAATATCTTCTACCGCAACTTCTACGATCCCTACGCCTGGAGCTGGCAGAACCGCAACTCGCGCTGGGATCTGCTGGACGTGATGCGCGCCTGCTATGCCCTGCGCCCGGAGGGGATCGTCTGGCCGGAAAACGACGAGGGGCTGCCGAGCTTCCGTCTGGAGCACCTGACCCGCGCCAACGGTATCGAACACGCTAATGCCCACGACGCCATGGCGGATGTCTATGCCACCATTGCAATGGCAAAGCTGGTGAAAACCCACCAGCCAAAGCTATTTGACTATCTGCTCAGCCATCGCAGCAAGCAGAAGCTGATGACGCTTATCGACGTGCCGCAGATGAAGCCTCTGGTGCATATCTCCGGGATGTTCGGCGCATGGCGCGGGAATACCAGCTGGGTGGCGCCCCTTGCCTGGCACCCGGACAACCGTAACGCGGTGATTATGGTAGATCTTGCGGGCGATATCTCTCCCCTGCTCGAGCTGGAGAGCGATGCCCTGCGCGAGCGGCTCTATACCGCGAAGGCGGAGCTGGGCGAACAGGCCGCCGTGCCGGTTAAGCTGCTGCATATTAATAAGTGCCCGGTGCTGGCCCAGGCTAACACCCTGCGGGCGGAAGATGCCGACCGGCTGGGTAT
>DKMV01000315.1:0-7741 GCA_002469605.1 Leclercia sp. UBA7405 | reverse complement strand
AGATGCCGACCGGCTGGGTATTAACCGCCAGCACTGTCTGGATAACCTGAAGATCCTGCGCGAAAACCCGCAGGTGCGGGAAAAAGTGGTAGCGATCTTTGCTGAAGCCGAGCCTTTTGTCCCATCCGATAACGTCGACGCCCAGCTCTATAATGGCTTTTTCAGCGACGCCGACCGCGCGGCAATGAATATCATCCTGCAGACCGATCCGCGCAACCTGCCCGCGCTGGACCTGACCTTTGCCGATTCACGTATTGAAAAACTGATCTTTAATTACCGGGCGCGCAATTTCCCCGGTACCCTGGATGAAGCCGAACAGGCGCGCTGGCTACAGCATCGCCGCAATGTCTTTACCCCGGAGTATTTGCAGGCCTATGCCCAGGAACTGGAGATGCTCTACGGTCAGTATGAGGGGGATAGCGAGAAGCTGAATCTGCTGAAGGCGTTGTATCAGTACGCCCAGGAGATCGTCTGAATTAACCCTCCCGCCGGCGGGAGGGTAGCAGGCTTACGCCTTCTGAACGGTAATGCTCCAGGCCGCGTCGCCCACCTGCTGGTAATCGGTGATGGCGTGGCCCTCTTCCGCCGCCCACTGAGGGATGGCTTCGGTTGCCTGGGTACAATCAAACTCAATAACCAGCTCATCGCCGCTGGCCATCTCCGCCAGCGCTGCTTTTGCTTCAATCAGTGGAAACGGGCAAACCTGCGTGACCACATCCAGTTTTTTAACAGCCATAACTGCTCCTGTTCATCGTTAAGCCGTCGCCGGCGCAAGTTTCGCTTTGCGCTGAGGACGAACATACAAAAACCATGACGCGGTCCATACGCCAAGGATCATAAAGACCAGCCCGATCCAGCCCTGCCAGGTCATCATCGCGGTCATCACCAGACCATTACCGATGGAGCAGCCCCCCGCCATGCTGGCGCCCACGCCCATCAGAATACCGCCCAGCCCGCTGCGCAGCGTGGTTTGCGCATCGGCAGCGCGCACGCGGAACTCGCGGCTGGCTTTGGCGGCAATGAAAGAGCCGAGGAAGATACCCAGCACCAGGAAGACGCCCCAGTTAAGGAATTTGCCCTGCCCGGTCACCAGGTACTGGAGGATATTGGCGGTCGGCGAGGTGATGCCGAGACCAAACATGCGCCCGGTAGCCTCACTCAGGGGCCAGGCCAGCAGCGCAATCAGCCCGATCAGTACGGCGGTCACAAAGGGGTGCCAGCGCTTTTCAAACAGCAGATGGGCAAGCCCGGTCCGGCGCGGCGGCAAAGAGGCCACCTTCAGCTTAGGTTTACGCAGCTCTTTGCCGACCACCCACAGAGTAAAGACCAGCAGCAGCGCCACCAGCGGCCAGACGGAAATACCAAAGGTCTCGGCAATGGAGTTGTGCTCGGTGCTGTAGGTTTTTAACAGCCCGTTAAGCCCGTCCGCATGGGGGGAGCGCATCACCGCACTCAGTACCATATAGGTAAAGAGCGCAATCCAGCTGCCGATCAGCCCTTCCCCGGCGCGATACCAGGTGCCGGTGGCACAGCCGCCTGCGTAGACAATACCGAGTCCAAAAATGTATCCGCCCACCACGGTGCCAAGCCAGGGGAAGGCGCCGGCGTCATAGTTCACCAGCCCCATCTGAATAAGGGCAAACACCCCAAGGCTCTGGATGGAGATAGCAATTAAAAGGGCATAGAACATGCGGTTATTCTTCGCGATATACATATCGCGAAAACCGCCGGTAAGACAGAAACGTCCGCGCTGCATTACAAAACCTAACAGCGCGCCGCAGATCAGTCCGCTTAATATCATAGAGAGCATCGTCATTAATAAGTGAGCAAAATATCAGGCTGCAAATTATTAATGACCTGCCTGGCAGGAACCAATAACCAAATTATCTAACTTAGATGTTTTGGTTATTTCAGCCATAAAAAAACCGGAGGACAGGCCTCCGGTTTTGCACTTTAAATGTGAGAGTTACGCGATATCTTCGTGCTGCGGAACCGGGTTGCGGAAACTTTTGGTCACGCAGGCCAGGTAAACCAGACCGATACCGGCCCAGATGAGGCCCAGAACCATCGAGCTCTCTTCAAGGTTAACCCACAGCGCACCCACGGTCAGGGCACCGCACATCGGCAGGAACAGATACTGGAAGTGGTCTTTAAGCGTTTTGTTGCGCTTTTCACGGATCCAGAACTGAGAGATAACCGACAGGTTCACGAAGGTGAACGCCACCAGCGCACCGAAGTTAATCAGCGCGGTTGCCATCACCAAGTCGAAGTTAATCGCCAGCAGAGCAATAGCACCGACAAGGATGATGTTCATTGCCGGGGTACGCCATTTCGGGTGCACATAACCGAAGAAGCTCTTCGGGAACACGCCGTCACGGCCCATCACATACATCAGGCGCGCTACGCCCGCATGCGCCGCCATACCGGACGCCAGTACGGTAATGGTGGAGAAGATCAGCGCGCCAACCTGGAACACTTTACCCGCCACATAGAGCATGATCTCCGGCTGAGAAGCATCCGGATCCTTAAAGCGGGAGATATCCGGGAAGTAGAGCTGCAGGAAATAGGTGGCAAAAATAAAGATCAGGCCGCCAATCAGCGCGGTCAGGAAGATGGCGCGAGGAATAACGCGCTCGGCATCCTTGGTCTCTTCTGACAGGTTGCTGATGCCATCAAAGCCGGTAAAGGAGAAGCACAGAATGGTGGCACCGGTAATCATCGGGATAACGTGCGCATCACCAGACCAGAACGGTTTGCTGCTGGCCAGCGTGCCTGCACCTTCACCCTCGAAGACGCCATAGATAACCATGCCGAGGATAACGGCGATCAGCACCACCTGCAGCACAACAATCACCGAGTTGAAGTTAGCAACAGACTTAATACTGCGCAGGTTGAACGCGGTCATAAAGGCGACAAGGGCCACCACGAATATCCATGACGGAATCGAGGGCACCAGCGCTTCAAAATAGATTTTTGCCAGCAAAATGTTGATCATCGGCGCGAACAGATAATCGAGCAGCGAAGACCAGCCCACCATAAAGCCGACGGTCGGGCTGATGGATTTCTGGGCGTAGGTGTAAGCAGAACCGGCAGACGGATAGCGGCGCACCAGCTTACCGTAGCTCAGAGCGGTAAACAGAATTGCGATCAGCGCAAAGGCGTAAGCCGTTGGCACGTGACCGTCGGTGAGGCCTGAAACGATACCAAACGTATCGAACAGCGTCATCGGCTGCATATAGGCAAGGCCCATCATAACAACCGGAAATAACGTAAGCGTTTTACGTAATTCCACGCGAGAGGTATTTGGAGTAGCGTTATGCGACATGATTGTTCTCCTTACGGGTGAACACTGGCGCGTAAGCAAAAGATTGCCCCATTTTCTTTCTTCCTCAGCGACAACAACTGTCGGATTTTAGTAAGTATCTATCCGGTACGAAGCCCGGCCTCTTGGTTTAAATGGTTTTCTTACATGCAAAAAAAAATAACCGACGCCTTTTATATCGTCGATTATTCATTTGTTTGCAGCGGCGCATTTTGCCCCATTTAAATATAAAAATGCAATAGATAGCGACACCTGCAAAACTTTTATTTACTTTAACTGCCTGATTTTTCGACATCAGCCTGTGCGTAAACGGCGGCAATAGCACTATTTGCTAAAATTTCCTGCCGCCACCAGGCACTCGCCAGACCGGCAGTTTGTTCATTCCAGCCGATCCAGACGGATTCATAACTGGCCTGCGCCAGGATCTGTTTTTCTATTAGCGCTCCGCTTTCTATATAGCGCTGCGCTAAATAGCGCGGCAGGTAACCGCAGCCAAGGCCGCTTATCTGCAGCTCCAGCTTGGTTTTAAAATCGAAGACGGTGATCGCCTCCTGATCGTCGAGTAATTGCGAAGAGACGGCGCAGTCAGGCTGGGTATTATCCCCCACCACAATGGCACGATGGTTTTTTATTATCCGCCGGTTAACCGGCTCCGCCTCCTGGGCCAGCGGATGATGGGGCGCCACCACAAAGACCTGCTCAAGCTGGCCCAGACGGGCAAAGCCAAAGGCGCTTAACTGCGGAGGATCGTGAAGCGCGCCGACAATGATATCCGCCCGGCCATTAATCAGCGCCTCCCAGGAGCCGGCCAGCACCCCGTTGATAAATTTCAGCCGGGTGACGCTGTGGTGCTGGTAAAAGGCTTCGATTAAGGGCGACAGCAGCGAAAAGGGAAAGGTGTCATCCACGCCGATAATCAGCTCATTTTCCCACCCCTGGTGCAGCTTCACGGCCTGCTTTTCCAGCTCGCGCACCGCGTGCAGCACGTCCCGCCCTTTTTCCAGCAGCATTTGCCCGGTGCGGGTAAAGCGCGCCCGGTGGCCGCTGCGGTCGAGGATCTGGATGTTGAGATCGCTCTCCAGCTTGTGAACGGTATAGCTCAGTGCCGAAGGCGTCTTGAATAATTTGGCTGACGCCGCGGCAAAACTGCCCTCTTTTTCCAGCGCATCCAGAATGATCAGAACATCCAGCAGTGGTTTCATACTCCCCCTTGTGGCGTAAACGCCCTGCGCGGGTCGCACTACTCCATAGGCATAACCAGCGGATCCGGAAACAGGTACTCAAAACCCAGTTCGTGACAAATGCGATTGCCATCAATAAGTTTGCCCTTTCCTTCACTCTGCGCATCAAGGAAACGGGGCGGCTCCAGCCCCAGCTGACGTGCCATGGCCGGATAAAACACATTGCGCGCAGGGTGGGCGGGTGCACATATATTATAGATGTGCCCGCCTTTTGGGGCCTGTAATAGCAGGGTAATGGCGCTGATGACGTCCTCAAGATGCACCAGGTTGACGCCATGTTGCCCGTCCGGCGCTGATTTACCAGCAAAGAAGCGCCCCGGATGACGCCCCGGCCCCACCAACCCGGCAAGGCGCAAAATATCAACCTGGGTGCCCGGCAAATTGTGTAGCCAGTCTTCCAGCTCTTTCAGTACGCGGCCGCTGGCGGTGACCGGATTACGCGGCGAATCCTCTTTTAGATTTCCGGCACTGTCGCCGTATACCGAGGTGGAGCTGGTAAAAATAATGCGCCCAATTCGGTGGGCCAGCGCGCTATCGACGATCTCCTGCATGGCCTGCAGGTAGAACTCCTCCCCAGGCCCTGTCCGGCGCGCGGGCAAAGTGATCACCAGCGCATCGACATCCATCAGCGTATCCAGGTCGTCAGTATCGCAAATGAGCTCCGGCTCCAGGCGCAGCTCGACGCCCTCAATGCCGCACATTCGTGCGGCTTCCACGCCGTCTGCGGTGGTTTTACTTCCCGTTACCTGCCAGCCTCGCGCCGTCAGTGATAACGCCAGCGGCATCCCTAACCATCCTAAACCGACAATAGCGACCTTCTTCATGCGTCCTCTCCTGATATTCACGCCTTTTATTAAGGCTACGCCAGCAGTCCGTAACTGACAATTCACAGCTTAAATATGAAATGAATTAATGATTAAAAAAAGCCCTTGCTTTCTGTCACGCAGGTGTTTAGGTTAAAAGGCATTACATGAATAAGCATTCATCGAGAATTTTATGACACGCGTTCAATTTAAACACCACCATCATCACCATCATCCTGACTAGTCTTTCAGGCGATGTGTGCTGGAAGACGTTTGGATCTTCCAGTGGTGCATGAACGCAAGAAAAAGCCCCCGGAAGATCTTCTTCCGGGGGCTTTTTTTTGGACCGTATTCAGGCAGATTACAACAGGATAACGAGGAACCAATAATGTTAGATAATTCACGTTTACGCATAGCTATGCAGAAATCAGGGCGTTTGAGCGATGATTCACGCGAACTTCTGGCCCGCTGCGGGATTAAAATTAACCTGCACACCCAGCGCCTGATTGCCCTGGCAGAGAACATGCCGATTGATATTCTGCGCGTACGTGATGACGACATCCCGGGCCTGGTAATGGACGGCGTGGTAGACCTGGGCATTATCGGCGAGAACGTGCTGGAAGAGGAGCTGCTGACCCGCCGTGCCCAGGGCGAAGATCCACGCTACTTCACGCTGCGCCGCCTGGACTTTGGCGGCTGCCGCCTGTCGCTGGCGACCGCCGTAGACGAACCCTGGGACGGCCCGGCGGCGTTAAACGGCAAGCGCATCGCCACCTCCTATCCACACCTGCTGAAGCGCTACCTCGACCAGAAAGGGGTGCAGTTTAAATCCTGCCTGCTGAACGGCTCTGTAGAAGTGGCCCCCCGCGCCGGTCTGGCGGATGCGATCTGTGACCTGGTCTCCACCGGCGCCACCCTCGAAGCCAACGGCCTGCGTGAAGTAGAGGTGATTTACCGCTCCAAAGCCTGCCTGATCCAGCGCGACGGCGAGATGCCGGAAGCCAAACAGCAGCTGATCGACCGCCTGCTGACCCGTATCCAGGGCGTTATCCAGGCGCGCGAATCTAAATACATCATGATGCACGCCCCGACCGAGCGCCTGGACGACGTCATTGCCCTGCTGCCGGGCGCCGAGCGTCCGACCATTCTGCCGCTGGCGGGCGATCAGCAGCGCGTAGCAATGCACATGGTCAGCAGCGAAACCCTGTTCTGGGAAACCATGGAAAAACTGAAAGCCCTCGGCGCCAGCTCTATTCTGGTGCTGCCTATTGAGAAGATGATGGAGTAATGGCCATGAGCTTTAACACAATCATCGACTGGAATAGCTGTACCGCCGAACAGCAGCGCGAGCTGCTGATGCGCCCGGCGATCTCCGCCTCCGACAGCATCACCCGCACCGTGGCGGAGATCCTCGACAACGTGAAAGCCCGCGGCGACGAGGCCCTGAGGGAATATGGCGCTAAGTTCGATAAAACCGAAGTCGGGGCGCTTCGGGTCAGCGAGCAGGAGATCCGTGAAGCCGGCGAGCGCCTGAGCGATGAGTTAAAGCAGGCGATGGCGGTGGCGGTGCAGAACATCGACACCTTCCACACCGCCCAGAAGCTGCAAAACGTGGATGTGGAAACCCTGCCCGGCGTGCGCTGCCAGCAGGTTACCCGCCCCGTTGACGCCGTGGGCTTATATATTCCAGGTGGTTCCGCCCCGCTCTTCTCTACCGTATTGATGTTGGCTACCCCGGCACGCATCGCCGGCTGCCGCAGGGTGGTGCTCTGCTCACCGCCGCCCATCGCTGATGAAATTCTCTACGCGGCCCAGCTGTGCGGCGTGCAGGAGATCTTTAACGTCGGCGGTGCGCAGGCTATCGCGGCGCTGGCTATGGGCACCGAATCCGTGCCGCGGGTGGATAAAATCTTTGGCCCGGGCAATGCCTTTGTGACCGAAGCCAAGCGCCAGGTTAGCCAGCGTCTGGACGGGGCGGCTATCGATATGCCCGCCGGACCGTCGGAGGTGCTGGTGATCGCCGATAGCGGCGCCACGCCCGATTTTGTGGCCTCCGACCTCTTATCCCAGGCCGAACACGGCCCGGACTCACAGGTTATCCTCCTGACCCCGGACGCCGATATGGCGAAACGGGTGGGCGAAGCCGTGGAGCGCCAGCTTGCCGACCTGCCCCGCGCCGACACCGCGCGTCAGGCGCTGTCGGCCAGCCGTCTGATCGTGGCCCGGGATCTGGATCAGTGCGTGGCCATCTCCAACCTGTACGGCCCGGAGCACCTGATTATTCAGACCCGCAACGCCCGTTCGCTGGTAGACAGCATCACCAGCGCGGGATCGGTGTTTCTCGGTGACTGGTCGCCGGAGTCGGCGGGTGACTA
>DKMV01000314.1:682-2686 GCA_002469605.1 Leclercia sp. UBA7405 | reverse complement strand
AGCCCGGCTCGCCCAGCTGTAGGCGGAAATCCTGCGCGCTCTGCGCCAGGCGATCCGCACACTTCTGCAGCTGCTGGGTATCTTTCAGTTCGGTGCGGTAGGCAATGGTGAAATCTTTGGCCAGGTCCAGCAGCTGGCGGCTGGAGAGGGACTGGCCGAAATACTGGCTGGCGATGTCCGGCAACTGGTGGGCTTCGTCGAAAATCATCACCTCCGCCTCGGGGATCAGCTCGCCAAAGCCGCTCTCTTTCACCACCATATCGGCGAGAAACAGGTGATGGTTAACCACCACCACGTCGGCCTCCATCGCCGTTTTGCGCGCCTTCACCACGAAGCAATCTTTGTACAGCGGGCAGTCGCTGCCCAGACAATTGTCGTTGGTGCTGGTAACCAGCGGCCAGGCGGCGGAGTCTTCCGCGACGCTGGCGCAGGTGCTGATATCGCCATCCAGCGTCTGGTTGGCCCAGGCGCGCAGAATGATGACGTCGCTGAGGGTCTGTACCGGCAGGTCGCCCCCCGCCAGCGCCTGCTGCTCAAGGCGTTCGAGACAGAGGTAGTTAGAGCGCCCCTTAAGCAGGGCCAGGCGGCCCTTATATTTGAGCGCTTTGGCAACGGTGGGCAGATCGCGGCTGTAGAGCTGATCCTGCAGGGCCTTAGAGCCGGTGGAGATGATCACTTTTTTCTTTGCCCGCAGCGCCGGGGCCAGGTAGGCGTAGGTTTTACCGGTGCCCGTCCCCGCTTCGACCACCAGCGGCTGGACCTTATCAATGGCGTGCGCGACGGCGTGAGCCATCTGACGCTGGGGTTCACGCGGTTTAAAACCCGGAATTGCTTTTGCTAACTGCCCGTCTGCTGCGAAATCGTCTGCCACTCTGCCCCCTGTATTTTTGCACAGGGATTATGTCAGGCCGCTCGTCCGGGCGCCAGTCGAGAGTGACGGGCGCGCCACAATATGGCAGTCTTGCCTGCGAAACGAAAATAAGAGGAGACGTTTATGTCAATTGTGCGCATTGATGCCGAAGCCCGCTGGTCAGATGTGGTCATCCACAACCAGACGCTGTACTACACCGGGGTGCCGGAGAACCTGGAGGCGGATGCCTTCGAGCAAACCGCGAACACCCTGGCGCAGATCGACGCCGTGCTGCAAAAGCAGGGCAGCGACAAGTCGCGCATTCTGGATGCGACCATTTTCCTGGCCAATAAAGAGGATTTTGCGGCCATGAACAAGGCCTGGGACGCATGGGTAGTGGCGGGCCATGCGCCTGTACGCTGTACCGTACAGGCCACGCTGATGAAACCGCAATATAAGGTTGAGATAAAGATTATCGCCGCGGTTTAACGCCGGGATTACTCTTCTTCATCATCCTCGAAACGCGCCACGATCCGCTCGCCGGTATGGGTGGCGCGAAGCTCTTCTGCTACCAGGGAGATAGCCTGACCGCTGCTCATTCCCTGGGACATCAGTTCCTGAATGCGCTCTACTGCTTTCTGCTGCTGTTCGTGGCTCAGTGAAGGTAAACCTGCAAACATCGTCAACTCCTGCTAAATTACCAGCGCTAATTATTCCACGCTGCCCGGTAGTATGCCACACATGAACTCGTTATCTCCCACCGTTATTCCCCTACCCTGGCGCCAGGATGCCGCTGAAGGCTGGTTTGCGCCTCTGAGCCACCAGCCATGGGCGATGCTGCTCCACTCCGGTCACGCGGACCATCCCTGTAGCCGCTTCGATATTCTGGTGGCGGATCCCGTCGCTACCCTGGACACCGACGGGGATACCACCCGCATTTTGCGGGGGAGCGCCGTCACGCACTCGACGCACTGCCCGCTGACCCTGCTTCAGGAGACGCTGGACGCGCTGGGGCTGAATGCCGAACCGCACCCCAACCTGCCCTTCCAGGGCGGTGCGCTGGGGCTGTTTGGCTACGATCTGGGCCGCCGCTTCGAGCAGTTGCCCGAGCGGGCTGCGCGGGATATCAGCCTGCCGGATATGGCGGTGGGGCT